>QNCQ01000250.1 GCA_003645825.1 Fidelibacterota bacterium | reverse complement strand
GGCTTAACGTTGGATCAGGTGGAGAATTTTTTAAAAGAGAAGATTTTTGTTACCCTTGTAGAGGAGTCCCGCAAGAGACTTATCAGGTCTCGGGAAATTGTTCTTGAGTATATTGGAAAAGGGGAAACCGCTTATGGTGTTAACACCGGATTTGGAAAGTTGAGTACGGTTAGGATTAGCTCTGAGGAACTCGACAAACTTCAAAAAAAACTGCTGCTAAGCCATGCGTGTGGGGTTGATAAGCCTGTGTCTGAAGATGTTGTAAGACTTATGATGTTGCTTAAGGTTAATAGCCTGGCTGCAGGGTATTCAGGCTGCTCTCCGGAGGTGGTTTTTAAACTGGTTGAGTTTTTGAATAAGGAAATAGTACCTGTTGTACCGGCGCGTGGCTCTGTTGGAGCGAGTGGTGATCTTGCTCCCCTAGCACATATGAGCTTACCTCTTATAGGAATGTGGGAAT
This sequence comes from Fidelibacterota bacterium, assembly GCA_003645825.1. GTDB lineage: Bacteria > Fidelibacterota > UBA2242 > UBA2242 > B5-G15 > B5-G15. The sequence goes on along the minus strand of QNCQ01000250.1, from coordinate 3,169 downwards.
GCTTTTATAAAGGAAAAAGGGTTGAGGCAAGAACCTTAATTGAAGAAGGGCTTTATGAACCCATAAAACTCGGGCCAAAAGATGGCATTTCACTGATTAATGGGACTCAGTTTTCAACAGCTTTATTGTCCCTTTCTTTTTTTGAGTTAAAAAAACTGATTTATCTATCTGAGCTTGCTGCTTCTATGAGTGTTGAAGCAATGCTTGCTACCGATACCTGTTTCAGGGAGGAGATTCATCGGGTAAGGCGCCAGAAGGGGCAGATGAAGGCTGCAAGGCACTTGTGGAATTTTCTTCGTCATAGTGAGATTGTAACTTCACACAAAGACTGTGAGAAGGTTCAGGATCCGTATAGTTTCAGGTGCAGCCCTCAGGTGTTTGGGGTTGCATGGGACGCAATTGAGTATGTTGAAAATGTTTTAGAGAGAGAAATAAATGCTGTCACTGATAACCCTGTGGTTCTACCAGATCCAGGAGAGATATTATCCGGAGGTAATTTCCATGCAGAGCCAATAGCTTTCTGTGCAGACATGCTTGCTGTGGCTATTGCAGAAATCGGTAATCTGAGTGAAAGAAGGATTGCCTGTCTTATTGATAGTAATATGAGTGGATTACCACCTTTTCTTACTGAGAAGAGTGGTATAAATTCAGGTTTTATGTTGCCTCATGTGACAGTCGCTTCTCTGGTTTCAATGAACAGAGGGCTTGCCCATCCATTTTCGGTTGACAACATTCCTACTTCTGCTAATCAAGAGGATCATGTTAGCATGGCTCCAAATGCATGTCTAAGACTGTTCGATATGATTAAAAATCTAAAGAAGGTGGTGTGGGTAGAATTCCTTTCTGCAACTCAGGGAATAGATTTCAGAAGGCCATTAAAAAGCGGGGTTGGTGTCAGAGTAGGGTATGAAAAGGTGAGAAGTATTGTTGAACACCTTGGGGAAGACAGGTTGCTGTATAAGGATATAAACCTTTATAATAAGTTGTTTGGAGATAAGAATTTTATTGAGCAAGTAGTAAGAATAGCGGAAGGTGGAGCAAGTGAAGGATAAGTTCGTAGGGGAAGGATTAACTTTTGATGATGTTTTGTTAGTACCGGCAAAATCTGAAGTTTTGCCTCGGGAAGTGGATGTTTCTACCCGGTTGACAAGAAAACTAAGGATGAATATTCCGATTCTGAGCGCAGCAATGGACACGGTGACGGAGAGTGATATGGCGATCGCCCTTGCCAGAGAGGGAGGAATTGGAATACTGCATAAAAATATGAGCATCGAACGACAGGTTCAGGAGGTTCTGAAGGTGAAAAGAGCAGAAAGCGGTATGATTATGGAGCCAGTAACACTAAGTCCTGATAGGCCAATATCCGAGGCCCTTTTTCTTATGCGAAAGTACTCTATTTCTGGTATCCCAATTGTTGATAATGATCGGCTGGTAGGAATTTTGACCATAAGGGACATAAGGTTTGAGACGAATCTGGATGTTCCCGTTAGAGAGAGGATGACCAAGGAGAATCTTGTTACAGCCCCGGAGGGAACAACTCTTGAGGAGGCGGAGAAGATTTTACAGGAGCATAAGATAGAGAAGCTTTTGATAGTAGATGCAAAATCGCGGTTGAAGGGGCTGATAACGGTAAAAGACATTCTAAAAAAGAAGGCTTATCCTAATGCTTTGAAAGATGACATAGGAAGGTTGATGGTAGGAGCGGCGATTGGTGTTTCCAGAGATACGTTTGAGAGAGCAGAAAAACTTATCGCTGCAAAAGTTGATGTATTGGTCATAGATACAGCTCATGGACATTCCAAAGGAGTTTTAGGGCTTCTTGGCGAGCTCAAGAAGAGGTATAGTGATATTCAGATAATAGCGGGTAATGTTGCAACGAAAGAGGGAACGAGAGCTTTGATTGAGGCTGGTGCCGACGCAGTGAAAGTTGGAATCGGGCCGGGTGCAAGTTGCACCACAAGGGTTGTAGCTGGTGTTGGAGTACCACAACTGACGGCAATAATGGAATGTGCTGAGGAAGCATCGAAGAATAATGTTCCTGTGATAGCGGATGGTGGTATCAGGTATTCCGGTGATGTAGCCAAAGCCATTGCAGCTGGTGCGGAGTCTGTAATGCTTGGATCACTGCTGGCAGGTACTGATGAAAGTCCAGGAGAGACAATCCTTTATGAAGGCAGGGTTTACAAGTCTTATCGTGGGATGGGCTCCCTATCGGCTATGAAAGAGGGAAGTAAAGACAGGTATTTTCAGGAAGGAGCGGAAGTAAGCAAACTTGTGCCTGAAGGAATAGAAGGGATGGTACCATATAGGGGCCCTGTGACAGAACTGATCCACCAGCTTGTTGGGGATTGCGTTCTGCCATGGGGTATTGTGGAGCAAAGGACATTAGAGAATTCCGGGAAAAATCCAGATTTATCAGGGTGACGCAGGCTTCTATTAAGGAGAGTCACCCGCATAATATCAAGATAACGAAAGAGGCTCCTAATTACAGAACTGATAGATAGAGCAGGGAGTGATTTTACGATTGGATTGTAAAGAGGCCTGAGAAGTATTTAAAGTATTCTGAGATAATACTCAGTGTTTAGTTGGCGGTGACTCGGCAGGGAAGAGCAGTATAAAAGCAGGCATAGCAAGATTGTGAGTAGAGTGTGTATTTTTGAGTTTAAATCTTTATCCGCAGAGTAGTGGGAAGCTTCTTGTGGTTTTTCCTTACACAGGCGAGGTTGGCTTTGAAATTTGCTTGGGTGAGCTCAATCTGAGCGGTGATTATCTCATGCACGGGTAGGAAATTCTCTTTTTGGCAGATATCCCCCTTGGTATATATAAGCTGAGGTGGGTAAACCCTAATATTTCGGTATTGGTAGTTGATTTAGATCCCATTAAGGGAATGGCGTGGAATCAGTGATTGGTGATAACTCTCTGGTTTACATTTTCAGCTTGTACAACAATAGAAATATTTATCCCCGAAATACTGTGGTCGAGTGGTATGTTGATTTTCTGTTTTAAGGAGTGATGCCTGATGCTTCCAGGGAGGATACTGTATACTTTGGGGATTTGCCCGGCGGCAGGTAAAGTGAAGCTATTGAAACTGTCTTCGTAGTTTAGCCCAGTAGGAATAGCAAGGATTAAGAGGTATGTTTGTGTTATCCCTGATGGGAATATAGATCAT
>QNCQ01000249.1 GCA_003645825.1 Fidelibacterota bacterium | reverse complement strand
TCTTTTCTGAAAGGTTTCGATAGGCCGGTATTTGGAACCTGCGCTGGGGCTATATTGTTGGGCAGAGTACTGGATGATGATAGAGTGGAAAGTTTTGGGAGAGTTCCTGTAACTCTTAAGAGAAATGCTTATGGTAGACAGATTGATTCTTTTGTTGATGAGGTTGAACTAAGTTTCGATAAAAAACCCTTCAAAGGTATCTTTATCAGGGCTCCGAAGATTGTAGAGATTGGTAATGGAGCGGAAGTACTCGGTAGGCACAACAGTGACCCTGTTTTTGTCAGATATGGTAAGTATATGATGACTACTTTTCACCCGGAGCTTACCCAGGATTATCGTGTGCATAAATATTTTATAGAGGAAATATGCTTCAACCAGTGAGATTAAGATGAGTGAAATTTCCGAAAAGTATAAAGTTTTATCCAAGGTTGATTATCCTGCCGATTTGAGAAAGTTGAACCTTGATGAATTACAACAGCTATGTGGGGAAATTCGACATTTGATTATTGAGACAGTAGAGAAAACAGGGGGACATATAGCTCCCAGCCTTGGAGCTGTGGAACTTGCAGTATCACTTCACTATGTTCTTAATACTCCAGAGGATAAATTAATATGGGACGTAGGCCATCAGGCATATGCTCACAAAATAATAACCGGGCGAAAGAACAAATTCCACACTCTCAGGCAACATAAAGGTATAAGCGGTTTTCTCAAACCGGATGAAAGTGAGTATGACACGTTTGGAGCAGGACATGCAAGTACATCAATATCTGCTGCCGCAGGTTTTGCAGTTGCAAGAGAGCTTAAAGGTGGAGACTACAGGATTGTTACCGTTATTGGTGATGGATCACTAACAGGTGGGCTGGCTTATGAAGGCATCAACAATATTTACAGAATAAAAAAACAATTTCTCATTGTTTTAAACGACAATGAGATGTCCATTTCCAGAAATGTTGGGTTAATGTCCTATTATCTTACAAAGATCAGGGTAAATCCTTCCTATATTAAGTTTAGAAATGAAGTGTGGAACACTCTGGGTAAATTGCCACGAGGCTCAAATCTTCTGAGGTTACTGGGTAGAAAGATTGATGAATCAATAAAGAATTTTTTCGTGCCTGGTCTTTTGTTTGAGGAACTTGGTTTGAAGTATTATGGCCCTATCGATGGGCATGACCTTGAACAGCTGATAACGACTTTAAATAAAGTAAAGGATTTACCTTTTCCTGCCTTACTTCATGTAGTAACAAAAAAAGGAAAGGGGTTATCTGATGCGGAAGAGGATCCGACAAAGTTTCACGGGATAGGCCCAATAAAGGTAGATCCTAACACTAAAGAAAAAAATGGGATATCATTTAGTAAAGTTTTCGGGAAGGTTGCGTGTGAGGTCGGGGAAAAATATCCTGATACTGTTTTTATAACAGCAGCCATGTGCGAAGGTACCGGGCTTAGTGAGTTTGCCAGAAAGTTCCCTGATAGGTTTTTCGATGTTGGAATTGCAGAGGGTCATGCAGTAACGTTTGCTGCAGGGCTTGCAATGGACGGAATGAGACCTATCGTTGCTATTTATTCGACATTTCTGCAAAGATCATATGACCAGCTGATTCATGATGTAGCTTTACAGAATCTCCCTGTGGTGTTTGCCATGGATAGAGCGGGAATTGTAGGGGAGGATGGTCCAACCCACCATGGAGCCTTTGACATCAGTTATCTAAATGTCATTCCCAATATGATTATTTCCGCTCCTAAGGACGGAAATGAACTTAGAAATCTTGTTCTCACTGCGCTTAATCAGAAGGGCAATCCGTTTGCTATAAGATATCCTCGTGGTAAAACACCAGTGTTTGATGAGGATATGGAACCAAAGTTTCTTGAGATAGGGAAATGGGAAGTTTTACGTGAAGGTGAAAAAGTAGCAATACTTGCTGTAGGGGTAATGGCAGATGTAGCGGAAAAGGCCTGTGACCAGTTAAGCAATGAGGGGATTAACCCCGGGTTAGTTTATGTGAGATTTATCAAGCCTTTCGATGAAAAGATTTTGAAATCTGTACTTGAAAAGTATGATGTTGTAATAACTGTTGAAGAAAATGCTCTTAAAGGGGGATTTGGAGTCCATATTGTAAAATTTGCCGAAGATCTAGGGATAGACACAAAAATTGTAAATCTGGGTATCCCGGACAAATTTGTCGAACAGGGACCTCGTAATCTGCTACTGAAGGAAATTGGGCTATCCTCTGAAAATATAGCAAGGAAGATAAAGGAGCTGCTGAGATAAATCTGGAGAGTTAAAAAATGAACTCGATTTTTCTTCTTTTAATCACAGTGGCGGGATTTCTTTTAGCTTATAGATTTTACGGTGGTTTTCTCCAGGATAAAATAATAGGAATCGACAGAAATCTTGTGACACCAGCGCACAAAGTTAATGATGGGATCGATTATGTTCCCACGAAAAAGATAGTGCTGTTCGGTCATCATTTTGCGACTATAGCGGGACTTGGGCCAATTCTTGGGCCTGCAATAGGAGTAATATGGGGATGGGTGCCAGCGTTCTTGTGGGTCTTTTTTGGGTCTATTTTTATGGGAGCAGTTCACGATTTTGGAATACTTCTTATCTCTATGAAGAATAAAGGAGTCTATATAGGTGAACTCGCGGAAAAAATCATAGGTAAAAGGGTCAAGATTATATTTCAGTTCCTGGTGTTTTTTATGTTATCGCTCGCTATGGGAGTTTTTGTTCTGATAATAGCGATTCTATTTACCATGTATCCAGAAGGAGTGATTCCTACAGCAGGGCTCATATTTATTGCTATGTTGGTAGGCACATTAATGCGGAAAGGTAAAATAGGTATAGTATGGTCTGCGGTTATAGGGGTTATGTTGCTCATCGTTGCCATAATTTTTGGAGTGAAATTTCCGGTTACCGGGGTAAGCGTAGAAACCTGGAAATACCTGTTGCTGTTGTACGCTTACATTGCTTCGATATTACCGGTATGGCTACTGTTACAGCCCAGAGACTATCTGAACGCTTATCTTTTGTTCTTTGGGCTTGCAAGCATGTTCCTAGGCGTGTTGATTTTAAGGCCAGAGGTGGTTGCTCCCGCTATCAACACAAACGCTGAAAATTTACCAAGCCTATTTCCATTTCTTTTCATTACTATAGCGTGTGGCGCAATTAGTGGATTTCATAACCTTGCTTCTTCGGGGACAACCGTTAGACAGATTGATAAACCTCAGGATGCGAAATTTATAGGATATGGAGGAATGCTAACGGAAGGATTACTTGCGGTACTTGTGATATTGGCTGTTGTAGCCGGAGTTGGGAGCAGGACAGAATGGTTTGAGCATTATCAGAGCTGGTCAAAGGCTGGAGCTTTGAAGCCCAAGATCGGGGCTTTTATAACAGGGGCTTCCCTGTTTTTAAGCAGTATTGGAATACCCCGGGAAGTTGGGAGGGTGGTACTGTCAATTATGATTGTTTCCTTTGCCCTCACTACACTTGACTCAGCGACAAGGCTTTTGAGGTACAATATTGAGGAGTTGTCCCGCAGCTTCAACGTGAAGGTTTTTCAGAATAGGTTTATCTCAACGATTGTTGCTGTTGTGGCAATAGGATATTTCGCTCTAATGAAATTAGGCAATAAGCC
>QNCQ01000248.1 GCA_003645825.1 Fidelibacterota bacterium | reverse complement strand
CCGATTACGATTCTTTCTTTTGCAACTTTCTGCCACTCCGCTATTTCTTCTTTTAATTCGCTATAGGTCAAATCAGGATATCGATTCCAGCTTTTTCTCTTGATCTCTTTAAGGATCTCTTCTTTTATACTATCAGGTACTTCATAAGGGTTTTCGTTTTGATTAAGTTTGGCAATATATTTGCCCCGAGGCAATGTATATAATTTTCTTTGTCTTATAGCTTCCCTTACAAGTTCCACCGGTGGTTTCATAAACTCTTCTCCTGGTTTTTGAGTCTCATCTCTACAGATTTTGCATGAAAGTTAAGCCCTTCGAGACGGGCAAAAGAAACTATCTCGGCTCCTTCATCAGCAAGCTTCTCTTGATCATAAAAAGCATAGTTGACCCATTTAATGAAGTCCCTGACAGAAAGTCCAGAGGAAAACCTTGCGCTTCTGCTGGTTGGAAGAATATGATTGCAGCCGGCCCAATAGTCTCCTACTGCTTCTGGAGTGGTTCTACCCAGGAAAACTGCCCCTGCATTGGTTATCTTCGGTAAAAGGACCCGGGGATTCTCCACGTGCAACTCCAGATGTTCTGGAGCAATGTAATTTGCCAGTTTAACAGCTTCTTCAGCACTGTCGACCTTTACCAGCGCTCCATTTTTTTGTAACGATTCCTCTGCGATTTTTTTTCTCTTTTCTTCGGTCTGTAAAAGTTTTTCGAGGAAAATTTCAACATTTTTTAGAACTTCCTTGCTTGCTGAAATACAGATCGCTCTTGAATTTACATCATGCTCTGCCTGTGCCAGCATATCGATTGCTACAAGGTCTGGTTGGCACGAATCGTCGGCAATTATAACAACCTCACTTGGTCCAGCAACAGAATCAATCCCAACGTACCCAAAAACCTGACGTTTTGCTTCAGCAACATAGCAATTTCCAGGACCCGTTATTTTATCCACAGGCTTGATGCTTTCCGTACCAAACGCAAGGGCTGCTATGGCCTGCGCACCCCCCACTACGTAGATTTCACTAATCTTAAGCATGTCTGCAATTGCTGCCACGTATCTATTGAGTTTCCCTGTCTTACTGTCAGGTGGGGAAACAAGCGCGATCTCTTTCACGCCAGCTACCATCGCAGGAACAATGTTCATTAAAACTGACGAGGGATAGCACGTACTCCCTCCCGGCACGTAAACACCTACTCGCTCAACAGGTACCGGATACTGCCCGAGAAAAGCAGTATTCAATGACGATTCCCATGCTCTGATAAGTTTAAACTCTGCTTCATGAAATTTCTTTATGTTCTGGTAAGCTTTTCTGAAAAGGGAGAGCTTTAGCTCATCCACTTTGTTTTTCTCATTGACATCTTCCTGGGTAGCCACTACGGATTTTCTTCTTACTCCATCAAGCTTCTCCGTGTAGGCTAACAACGCCCTGTCGCCATTTTGCCTTACATCAGCTACTATTTTCGCAACCGCATCCACAACTTCCGGGGGGAAAACCTGTAAAAGGTTATATTCCTCTAAAAACTTAGAAGGGGATGAAAAATACTTTATTAGCATGATGGGCCTCTCTTTAGTATATAACTTTATTAAGAGGATACTCTATAATATCCGTGGCTCCGTGGTCTTTAAGTTTAGGAACTATCTCTCTAACAGTTTTTTCGTCCACAATAACCTCAAGAGCTACCCATTCGGTATCCAGTAAAGGAGATACTGTTGGTTCCTTCATAGCGGGAACAAACTTTTTAATTTCCTCGACCCTATCTCTGGAAATGTTGAACTTCAAGCCCACCTTTTCCCTTGCCCTGATTGCTCCCTGGAGAAGTAAAGCAATATTATCTATTTTCTTTCTCTTAACTGGATCTCTGTAACTTTCTTTATTTGCAATAAACCTTGTCGTTGAGACGAGAATCGTGTCAATTACTCTCAGATTGTTGGCTCTTAATGATGAGCCCGTTTCTGTTAGCTCCACGATGGCGTCAGCAAGTCTCGGTGCTTTAACTTCAGTAGCTCCCCAGGAGAATTCAACCTCAGCGTCTATACCCTTTTCTTTTAGATATTTTTTGGTGAGATTCACTGCTTCCGTTGCGATCCTTTTGCCGTTCAGCTCTTCGACTGATTGAATCGGGGAGTTGTTCGGTACTGCAATGACCCATCTCACCGGAGCTAGGCTGCTTTTAGCATATACAAGCTCGCAAACCTCGACTACGTCGGCCTCATTTTCTATTATCCAGTCCAGACCGGTCAAACCTGCGTCGAGTATCCCCTTTTCGACATATTTTGCCATCTCCTGAGCTCTTATAAGAATTGCCTCAATCTCCGGGTCGTCACACACTGGGAAGTAACTCCTCCCACTCACATAAAATCTGAAACCAGCAAGCTTGAAAAGCTCAAAAGTACTTTCCTGCAAGCTGCCCTTCGGTAGCCCCAAGGTCAATATCATACCTGCCTCCTGCCTTTTGCATATTCAATTAGCTTTTCTTTTTACTGCTTTATCGGGAGATTGAGGACTCGGATAAAAAACCCCGTGTCCCCAACCCCCATCCACCTGAGGACCCGGGTTAAACTTCGAAGCTTTTACACTACCCCGTGGCCAACTCAGGTGGGGGATCGCTTTTTCTATGGTGTCTATGACAAAACATTGAATTCATAATATCCTTCATAAATAACGGCAATATTTTAGCACTAAGGACGGTGCATGTCAACATCTCTCTAACAACAAGTTAAAAAAAAGAATAATTTGAGGACTTTACATTTAAAAGTTTATAAATAACTTATTTGAACTTTCATAAGGCATTGTTAAACCTTTTACTGGTAGTGTAAAGTTAAATTTTACCCTGGATAGGTTTACGTAATTAGGAAAATATTGGTACACAATTTTCCAGGATTTTTGGGTTTTATTTACGAAGTTTCTATAATGCTTCCGGACACACCTGACCTCGTGTGGGTAATGATTACCGTTAATCGTTAGTGATTTTAGTACAGTTCTTTTGTGTTTATGTTTTTAAATCTAATCGGGATGGGGCTGTTAAATTTTCTGTTGAGATTTTGGTGAAAAGGTACCCCAGAGTATTAACGAAAAGATAGCATCTGCACAATTTAAGTTTCCAAAACGGGAACTAACCTTTAGCGATTTTACTGTCCTGAAATTCTCGGTTTCAATAATTATGTGCTCACTGAGATACTAAACCAGAGTTTTCATAAAGAGTTCCTTGCCTCTTGATTATCTCTGCCAGTTATTTTTCTCCGTTTAGCATCTCGACTATCCTTGGCTTTTTAATTCATAAAGAATTTCTGAAAAGATATATTTGAACACTCAATGCCATGTGCAGGATTAAAGCAATAGAACTTATAGATATTGGTCACCTCACATTTTCACTTTAGACTTAACGACAGTTACTCGAAGCTGTGTGATACGCAGTTTTTGACGGGGATAGAAGTTCTAACGATAACATTGGAGAGAAGGATTTTTGATTAACAATCGTCGATGTAATGAACGTATCTGGGTGTATAATAGAAGCATAGTAGCCGTATCTCTCTATATATCAAATGCTTATACCTAAACAATATGATTTTTCTGTAGGTGCTAGGAAGTTTTTACAAAAAATTATTGACACAATCTGAGATAATTAATACATTTTTACCAAGTTATTTGT
>QNCQ01000247.1 GCA_003645825.1 Fidelibacterota bacterium | reverse complement strand
TAATTCATAATACATCAACGAGATCATTACTGATGAAAACCATGGACCTGTACAGAAGAGATTTTGTGGAGAGAGTAGCTGATTTGACTACAACCTCTCTTGAGCTGCTTCTTGAACAGGCCTATTACAATCCGCCGGTGACATATGAGGAGGAAAGAAAATTAATCAGAAGGTTTAATATAGTTTTGAGTCAGAGATATTTGCAAAGAAACATAAGAGAAATATGTATAGTTCTTGAAAAAAACAATAAACTTTATTTTGTGAGTGACGGTGATCAGCTTTACAAATTTTATTTCTCTAATAACCTGAATGAGCAGAGTTTTGGAATCATAAATAGATCTGCAATGAGGATGTATCAAGACATAAAGGATATACTAAAAAACAGAGAAATAATCGTAAGCTTCGTAGGAAAAAACAATAACGTTACAGTTGGGGTCCCATTTGTTCCGTGGGGAGAATTTTCAGGCATGGTATATCTCAGAGTTGTCCCTGACATGAGGAATATTCAGAAACTGATATCGACTTCTTATGACGAGGCGGGTGCTGCGTTTACCGCTATTATTTTATTTGGCTTGCTGGGAATGTTCTTCGTTTCAAGCTATGCCTTCAGGGAAAGGGATATGGCTCTCAAGCAACTTTACAAGGAAAGAGAGGAACAGATAAAAGCAGAGGTAGAAAGAAGAAAAGAGCAATTATTTACAAAAAAAATATACCATGCTCATCACAAAGCTGAAAAAATTATGGGGTTTATAGATGAAGACTTAAGGATAATGGATGGAAAAAATCTGGATAAAGTAAGGACAAGAATCCAAAAGTATGCAAAATTTATTTCGAGAGTAATTTATAATATGAAGACTTTTGAACCACCCGTACACGTTATACGAGGAGAGTTTTTTCAAACTAATGTAAATGAAGTTATAAAGTTTCTTGTAGATAATATTTTCAAGCGTGTTCATAGAATTTCAAAACGGTATAAGTTTGAACTGTGTTTGGATAACAATTTCCCTGTTCTGGATGTAAATGAATATGTCCTTTGGGAAATTCTTGAACCTTTGATTCAGAATAAAATTGATCATAACACAGGCTCTGGCATAATCGTAAGAATTTCCACAAAGGTAGAAAAAAATGGAAGCGGAAAGATCATAATAGAAGATAATGGTGCCAAATTTCCAGAAAGTTTACTCGATTTCAACGATGATGGAGTTCAGAAAATCTTTGAAGATGAAGTAACTACTAAAAAGAGCAGAGGTCATTCAGGATATGGTTGTTATATTTCATACGAGAACTGTAAAAGGTGTGGGTGGAATATTAAAGCTATCAACAATCAGGAATGGGTTCAATTTATTATAGAAGTGCCCTTAGATACTATGGAGGGAAAAAGATATGAAGTTTAAAAATGATAATGTCATCAGAATTATAGTTTTAGAAGATGAAGCATTTGATGTAAAGCGAATCGAAAATACTTTGAGAACAATGAATCGGGAATACAAAATTAATGGAGTTTTCAGCGACGGGGAGGATTTTTTAGAGTATCTGCGAAAAAATAAATATGAAAATGATGTTGTTATAATGGACTATCAGATTTCAGGAAATATTTTTGGGGAGGAATTAATAAAGAAAATCAAGGAGATTGATCCATTTCTGCAGATTGTTATCATTACGAAAATGACTATAAACACCAATGATGTTTACTTTGCAAATGAATTGATGAAGAGTGGTGCATGCTGGTATGGAACGAAATATCCTGTTGATATAGATAATTATATATACCAGCCTACGGATTTTATTCTTGCTATTTTAAACGCCTATGAGAGGAAACGGCTTGAAGTTGAGAAGTGTAGATCAAATAAAAAGATGGAAAAAAATGTGGATAATATCCTGAATAATAACCAGATAATTGGCATTTCAGAAGAGATAAATAAAATAAACCGACTCATAGATAAATATGCAAAGTCGGATGCTAATGTACTTATTACCGGTGAATCGGGTGTGGGAAAGGAATTGATTGCTCTTCACATTCATTATAAAAGCAGACGAAGATTTGAAAACTATGTAACAGTGAATTGTGCTGCCATCCCTAATGAGCTGATCGAAAGCGAACTATTTGGTTATACAAAAGGTTCCTTTACCGGAGCAAGAGAGTCAAAAGCAGGTCTATTTGAACAGGCAAATGGAGGCACGATTTTTCTCGATGAGATAGGTGAAATGCCGATTGGGGCACAGGCAAAGCTACTAAGAGTAATAGAAACCGGTGAATTACAGAAGATTGGTAGAGAAAAAAAGTACAAGGTAGATGTTAGAATAATTTCAGCGACAAATGCTAATATCAATAAAGCCCTCGAAGAGAAGAAAATTAGAGAGGATTTATTCTATAGATTGAATGTGTTAAATATTGATGTAAAACCATTGCGGGAAAGAATTGAAGATATTCCCATTTTAGTCGAATATTTCCTGGATAAGTTTTCTGCTGAGTATAATGTAAAAAAACCCAGGATAGAAAAGAGTGCTATTGAATATTTAAAAAGTTATAAGTGGCCTGGAAACGTAAGACAGCTCAGGAATTTCTGCCAGAGATTATTATTGAATGAAGTGGGAGTGCTTAATTATAGTGTAGTTACTGAACTGCTTGAAGGCAGGACTCCAGAGAATAACCGATTAATAAATGTCGACTTGTTAAAAAATGATATATTGCCATTGAAGGATTTTGAAACAAGAGCGAAATCAGAATACATAAAATTTGTAAGAAGTATTTGTAGGTCAGATGCTGAAGCAGCGAGGAAACTTTCGATAGCACCCCCCAATTACCATAGGTTGTGCAAAGACCTGGGATTAAAGTAATGAATAACTCCACAGTGTCAAATCAATTACCCCACGTTTTTACTTAAGGTTTAATGCCACTTTCTCAAAGCTGCATGGTAAACAGCTAAGGAGATTAATGGGGTTGATAGGGATAAGAGAGATTAAAAGGCTAACAGATGGGAGATTGATAGAGGTGAGAAGAATGGTGGAAGAGATAAGACAAGTTTGATAGAGAAGATTGAAGGAGAAGGCTCTCTCCGGGTGGGTTTGAATGGATATGAGGAAAGGAGGTTCTATGGTAGAAAGATGTGAAAAACAGTTATGATTTGCACGGAGAAGCGGTAAAATTAGCCTTAAGAAAACCTCTAATACTGTGGCTTAGGTTATTGTGAGATGCGTCTCCAGAGTGTATACCATGTTTCTGAATTATACATGACAGAATTGTTGACACCAGCCGAGCTTCGTTTTCAGTAGCCCGCGGTTACAAAAAAAATCCTTGACAAAAAAAACGGTTTTTGTAAAATTGCTTAAAAGTAGAGAAATGAGGGGAATCAGATGAGTTTGATTCCCGGGGAAAATAGAGAAGATAAGAAAGACTAAAAGTATAAAGAGGGGAAATGAACGGTTAAGTTCAAATTTTTTTTTTCGCTTGCAATGGTCTTGATAGCTTTATACTTTTTTGTGTAGTGCGGTAAAGGGACAGGCTTCTGGAAAAAGGTAAAAAATGCAAAGACATAGGGAGGACATAGCCATGTTGCGTATTAAAATAGTTTTGTTTTGTTCTTTACTTTTAATCAATTGTGAAAAAAATCCAGTGGATAATAACAAATCAACATCTCAAGAT
>QNCQ01000246.1 GCA_003645825.1 Fidelibacterota bacterium | reverse complement strand
GCAAGAGCAGTGATACCAATATCTTTTTTAAGACTGGTCTTTATTTTTACGATTCCGGGGTTAATTGGCAAACGCGGATTTATAACAATATACGCAACATGCAGATTCGCCTTGAACATCTCCCACAAAAACTTAAAAATATACACCACACCATAAAAAAACCTACGAAGCGGTCTACCGGTACTTTTTTCCTTTATAAAGAAGTGTCCCGCAAGCAGACTGACAATCAGAGCTACAACAACTCCCGCTATCACCTCCTGAATATCCCTTATACTCGTCAGTGCCACCCACACAAGAAGCGAAAGGATAAAAACCACCAGCCTGCTTTTTGCCTTTATGCCCATTTTCTACCTCCCACTCAGAACTGATTGTATATATCCTGTTTTATTAGCTATGACATTAATCACCGGATCAATAACAGCTTCTCTAATCCCAGGAATCAACATCACACTTGTTAGCAAGCACAAGACAGCCAGAAAACCCATTGAGAACTTCATACCAAAACTTATAGGTTCCTTCACCATATCTTTCTCGATTACCCTATCTCCCCGGAAACCATACCTCTGAAATTTTACAAAATAAGCAATTGTCAGAATACTCCCTCCAACCACAAGAAAAGCAACAAAATACAGCTTCGCTTTAATTAAAGCCATTATAATAAAAAGCTTGCTAAAAAATCCGTTGAAAGGAGGCATCCCCATTATCGCAAGACTGCCTACCATTGACGTAAAGGAAGTAACAGGAAGAGCCTTCCGTAAATCACCCATCTGCCTCATGTCTCGTGTTCCAAGCGCCATCTCCACCGCCCCGGTATTGTAAAACAGAAGCGACTTAAATATAGCATGACTTAGTAAGTGAAAAATAGCCCCCAAAATGCCAAGGAAATTTCCAACACCAAATCCAACCAGAATAAAACCTATCTGACTAATACTACTGTAAGCAAGTAACCTCTTTATATCCCACTGCCCAATAGCAAGAAAAGAAGCGACTATAATGGAAAGAGTCCCAAAAACAAGCAACAAAGTGCCAAAAAGCGCAGGGGCTCCAAAAACATTAAAGAAAAGTCTGACAATCGTATAAACTCCGAGGGACTTTATTAAGACCCCTGAGAGCATGGAGGAAATAGGAGCTGGTGCCGATGAGTGTGCATCCGGTAGCCACGCATGAAATGGCACCATCGCTGCCTTTAATCCAAATCCAGCCAGAAAAAGTCCACCAAGCCAGTAAGTTACTTCAACAGGCTTTGTCTTCAGTGTCTCTGCAATTGTAGCCATCGTAAGAGAAGAAGTGTAACTATAAGTAATGGCAATTCCCACAAGAATCAAAGAAGATGAAACAGAACCCATAATGGCATATTTAAAAGCTGCTTCAAATTCCTCTGCCTTCCTTCCATAAGAAACCAGAGCGTAAGCTGAAAATAGCGCTATCTCCATGAACACAAATAGATTGAACAGGTCACCTGTAACAATGACACCATTCATCCCGGTAACCAGCAACATAAAAAGAGCATAGTATCTCCAGGAGGTAACCAGATGACGAATATAGGTTACCGAAAAAATCAAACTCACCAGGGCTATAGTACTTACAACTATCAACATGAAACAGGATAGAGCATCCTGGACAAGACATATAGTATACGGAATCTTCCACCCGCTCATGCTATAAACAAAAACATCATCCAGCTTAAAGAAATAACAAAAAACTGCGAGCACAAGCACTGATAACTCTGCTAGTATCGACAGGATAATCGCCCAGTTATCCTTCTTCCCCGAAATTAGAGTTATCAAGAAAGCTGCAAGCAACGGTATTATGACAAAAAATGGGAGGATCATCCTGAAAGCCTCCTAATTTTTGTAATGTCAAAGGTCTTGTATTTCTCATAGAGCTTAATCGCCAACGCTACAAGCATAGCAGTTATACCAAGCTCAATCACAATGGATGTCAGAACAAGAGCCTGTGGTAAGGGATCAACCATAGCCTTTATTTCTTCACCCTTAGAAAGTATCGGATAGACAGCTCCTTTTTTATAGGCAAAAAGTATCAGGAATAGGTTCGCTGAATATCCCATTATCCCCGTTGAAAGAATTATCTTTATCAAATCCCTCTTGGTCAATACACCGTAAACTCCAACCAGAAAAAGTGCAAAGCATAAGACATAAACCGTCATTGTTCTTCCTCCTCACCAATCCTTGTTATAGCAAGTGTCCAGACAACAACGAATAAAGCCATACCCACTTTTGCTCCAATCAGAATGTTGTAAATAGGAATCGTACCAGCACTGACAAGATGAAATAGCTTCCCATGAGACAGAAAGTTGGCCAAAAACCCTCCTCCAAACGCCATTCCCATTATTCCCAGAGCCAGAATTAAAGAGGCACTCGACGCTTCGATGTCTCCCAAGAGACCAATATCAAGCCATCGTGAAGTAAACTTTCTACCATAAGCAAGGGTTACATTCAAAAAAGCAAGAGATATTATAACCCCACCTGCAAATCCCCCTCCAGGAGTCAGATGACCATGCAGAGCAATATATATCCCATACAGAATTATCAGCCACACGCTTATTCTCGTAACCGTCCTGACTATTAATGTCATCCCCTCTCTATTCATCTTCATCCTCTTCTCTTTCCTCTTTTTTAGAACGAACCTTCAAAATAGTAAGCGCACCCAATATAGCTGTAAATAAAACGGTAACCTCACCCAGAGTATCATAAGCTCTGTAATCAAGTATCACAGATGTCACAAGATTTGCAGAACCTGTCTCTGCAGCACCATTCTTCAGATAATAATTAGCAACCCACATAATAGGATCCCCGAAAGGAGGCAAAGCTCTAAAAACAGGTATACTAACAACAAGCACAGCAACCAGCACTATAACCGTTATAAAGTACATTACCCCTGAAACCCGGGCTGCCTTTTCCTCGTGATATTCCCTCTTCGCAAATGCTCGCACAAGTATTATTAGAGCGAAAATTTCGAATAGAAACTGGACAATCGCAAGATCCGGAGCCTGAAGGAATAAAAATGATATCGAAACACCAAGCCCAACTATCCCGATCGAAACAATAGACGCTAAAATATTCTTTAACTCAAGAGCTACTATAGACCCCACTATCATATAGGATAAAATAAACAACAACCAGGTTTCTACAGGCATTTATACCTCCAAAGACTTAAAATTGAACTCTTACCCCCATCTGCAAACTTCACCATCCACCTCCCTAAATAACTACATAGAATAATATCAAAAGCCCAATCATTATCCACAACACATAAATCTGGAGTTGTCCGGAGTGAATCCTCCTGAAAAATCCTGTTATCGCCAGCGTTATCCCCTTGCCAATATCGTAAATATCAAAGTACTTCTTCTCAGCCCAATCATACAGACTCCTTAACGGTTGCATTTCTCTTATCTCATTATAAAATTCTGTCCCGACAACCCTAAATTTATCGGACGGCTCCATACCACCAAGATAAACGTTGTCAAATCGCACATTCTTTATCAGCAGATAAACAACAAATCCGATTAAGAAAGGCACCAAAAAAAGAAGCGTTAAAACTTTTGGATCATATACACCAATAAACTCCGGCGTTTTTTCACCAAGCTCCCCCAATATCGGAAAAAGAAAATATTTAAGTGGCAACTCTCTTGC
>QNCQ01000245.1 GCA_003645825.1 Fidelibacterota bacterium | reverse complement strand
ACATAGCTGAAGCTACCGTGTAAGGACCCGGGAGTTCCATATTTTAAAGTGGCAGCATTCCTATCTTCATTTTTCCTGCTTCCGCCTGCTTCCACCCCTATCAACTCAACCTCACTTTCCTCTATAAATTCATGGAATATTCCTATCGAGTTACTCCCACCCCCAACGCATGCAATGATGAAGTCGGGCAACCTTCCCTCTTTTTCCATAATCTGCTTTCTGGTTTCCCTACCAATCACTGACTGAAAATCCCGTACGATAAGGGGATAGGGGTGTGGTCCCACCACGGAACCTATACAATAGTAAGTATCCCTGACATTCGTAACCCAATACCTGATTGCCTCATTTATAGCATCTTTCAGGGTACCAGAACCCTTATCTACGGGAATAACTTCTGCTCCAAGCAATTTCATTCTAAGCACATTTGTTTCTTGCCTTATTGTGTCCTTTGCCCCCATGAATACTATACAATCCATTCCAAAGAGTGAGCATGCTGTCGCTGTAGCAACTCCATGTTGTCCTGCACCGGTTTCTGCTATAACTTTACGCTTTCCCATTCGCTTAGCAAGAAGCACCTGACCAATGGTGTTGTTGATCTTGTGGGCACCAGTATGTAGCAGGTCTTCCCTTTTAAGATATATCCTGGAGTTACCAAAGTATTTTGAATACCTCTCCGCATAGTAAAGAGGGGTAGGTCTCCCCGCGTAGTCTTTCAGATATGAGTCTATTTCCTCTTTGAAGGAACTGTCCTGACCAATAGAATAATATGCTTCTTCAAGCTCTCTTAGTGCAGGGATTAAGGTTTCAGGAACGTATTGCCCGCCATATTTCCCAAAGTAACCCCGAGCATCAGGCAAATCGTGCATCTTTCACTCTCCTTACCTCATTTATGAACTTCTTTACTCTCTCAGGATCTTTTTTACCCACGCAGGCCTCAACCCCTGAGGAGACATCAACAGCATAAGGTTTAAATATCTCAAGGAGCTTTCCTATATTGTCCGGGGTCAACCCACCTGCAACTATTATCTTTTCTCTGCATGAAAAACCTTGAAGCCCTGCCCAGTTGAAACTCCTTCCGTCTCCTGCTCCGGGATCAAGAAGTACTGCTGAAGCTTTCGAATAGGTCTTCATTACAGAGTTTACATACTCAGCGTCAACTTCTTGTTGGATTTTGACCCTCTTTATAAATCTTTTTCCAAAGGAAGCACAGTAAGAGGGGCTTTCATCCCCGTGAAACTGGATCACATCGACTCCTGTCATTTCGATAACTTTCCTCACATAACTTTCCTCTTCATTGGCGAAAACCCCCACTGTCGTTACAAAGGGTGGAAGCTTAAGAATAATTTCTCTTGCCAGCTCGGGATCCACATAGCGCTTCGATTTCGAGAAAATAAAGCCAATTGCGTCTGCTCCCAGTTCCGCTGCCACAAGAGCATCAGCCAGGTTTGTTACACCACAAATTTTCACTCTGATCATGGCTAATTTTCTCCCAATCGCATTTTCCGAAGGAGTTCGCTTCTGTTTTCTGACTCCATGAAAGCCTGCCCAATAAGGAGCCCATTAAAGCCCTTTGCCTCAAGGAGTTTAACCTGATGGAGATCCTTTATACCACTTTCGCTGATTTTAACCACTCCTTCTGGAATCAAATCAGAAAGCCTTAATGAAACATTTATATCCACCGTGAATGTTCTTAAATCCCGGTTGTTTACACCTACGATATAAGCCCCACACCTAAGTGCTCTTTCCAACTCCCCTTCATCATGTACTTCAACTAATGGATCCAGCCCATATGAGTTACAGAGTTGAATAAACTCCTCCAATTTTTCATCCGTAAGCATCGCGGCAATTAGAAGAACAGCATCAGCCCCTGCATTATATGCCTCGTAAATCTGACATTTGTCAATAACAAAGTCCTTATATAAAATGGGAGTAGATGGGAATTTGCTTTTCACTAGTCTGAGAATTTCCGGTGATCCTCCGAAAAATTTTTCATCCGTTAATACGGAGATTGCTGAAGCACCACCTTTTACATATTCATCAGCAATCGAAAGTGGGTCGAAGTCTCTACAAATAACGCCTGCAGATGGAGATTTCCTCTTTATCTCGGCAATTAATTTTATGCGTCCTGAATTTTTGAAAGTTGAAAAAAACGCTCCTTTCCCTGGCCTCTGCCGAGGAAACGAGGGTTTCTGAATAGTTCTTTTCTTTTCTTCTATCTCCGCCTCTTTATTTTTTAAGATGGTCAAAAGCAAATTCATGAAACATACCTCCTGGTAAACTCTGCCAGTTTCCTTACTTTATCGAGGGCTGCTCCAGAGTCAATGGCTTCCTCTGCCAGTTTGATCCCTTCTGCAATAGAGCTTGCTTTACCTGCGACGTAAAATCCAGCTCCCGAATTCAGGAGTACAGAATCTCTGTAAGGACTCTTTTCCCCACTCAAAACATCCAGAGCGATACTCGTATTCCTTTCAACATCCCCACCTTTTACCACTTCTAGAGGAACCCTTCTTATACCCAATTCTTCAGGTACTATTGTGAAAGTCTTTATCTTTCCGTCTTTCAGTTCATATACCCTGGTCTCTCCACTTATTGATATCTCATCGGTACCATCAAGCCCATGGAAAACAAGACAATGTATTGCCCCTTTTCTTTCAAGTACTCTCACCACTTTCATTAGAAGATCTTCAGAAAAAACTCCTATAATTTGCCTTTTAACACCAACTGGATTGGACAAAGGACCAACAACATTAAAAAGTGTCTTAAAACCGAGCTCTCTTCTTGGCCTCATAACATTCTTCATGGCAGTGTGAAAAAGCGGAGCAAAGAGAAAGCCTATTCCAACTTCGTAAATAGCCTCGATGGCCCTCTCCGGTGGAAGATTGATATCAATTCCTAACCCAAGAAGCAAATCGGCACTTCCGCAGTTGCTGGTTATTGATCTGTTGCCATGCTTCGCAACCCTTACTCCACCTCCAGCAAGAACAAAAGAAGAAATTGTAGAAATGTTAAAAGTGTTTTTTCCATCCCCTCCTGTTCCACAGGTATCTATCAACTCTGCATCACCAAGATGAAACTTTGATACCCTCTCCATAAGAGCCTTCGTGAAGCCAAAAAGGATGTCAGGGGTTTCCCCTCTCATTTTCAGAGCGGTCAAAGCTGTAGCTATCTGAATATCATTCATCTTTCCATCAATCATCATACACGCAACGGTATACGACTCTTCCTCCTCGATAGGAGATGAGTCTTCAACAATTCTTGAGATAAGCTTTTTTACCTCCATAATAACCTCCTTTTCAAGGAGCTCATAAAAACAAAAAAGCCGTGGTAGTTTGTCCACTATCCACGGCTTCGGGAAAGAAGATATGCCCCTGCCTATGGATAGTGGACCTTACCTGTTTTCCACCACCACCATTTTAGCCAAGAATATTTATTTGATTTAAAAACTCCCATATCCATCACGGTCGGAATAATAGTGTTAAAAAAGGAAAAACGCAATATCTGTATCGCCCCATGTTAACACTTTTAAAAATTTTCTTCTCTTGCCTTTATCTTCTTTCATTATTCTTGAAAGTAAGGAATATCTCTTAAGGGAGACAGCTAATATCCAACTATTCTCTCTTTTTACACGGGAACAAATAAACTTACCTGGGAATAAGGGTT
>QNCQ01000244.1 GCA_003645825.1 Fidelibacterota bacterium | reverse complement strand
TTTTGGGACAATGCCTTTTGAGATAAATATGGCTATAAGTTATAACTTCGGATATAGATCATTTCACCAGATTGCATATAACTTTTTTGAAGAATTCCCTCTTTTTGGGACTCCTTTGGACATCGTACGGGCGATCAATTACGGTATAGGTGTGAGGAAAAATAATCGCTTCTTACATATATCAATCTTTTCAGGTCCATCATTTCTATATATACGAAGGGAATATAAAGGAAGCGAGAGGAGGAAAAAGACTATTGGTATTGTTGTGAATACTCAATTGTTTATCAAGCCCATTGCAGAAATAGGGCTTGGGGTTGAGCTTTACTATAATTTAAACTTTGAAAAGAATGTTGAATCAATTCGATTTTCGTTCCATTTTAATAACGCAAAATAAAAAAAAGGAAGAAGATAGTGATGAAAAGAAAATTTTTACTTTTCTTTATCTGTTTGTTATCTGTTTTTAAATCATTATTATTTAGTCAGGGTGGCTGGAAAGAAGCTGAAAATGCAAACTCATATCAGTACCTTTATATAGGCGTTGGAAATTTCTATAATCCACGCAGGACAGTTTATATCCGATTAGGACAAGAACAGTTTATATTTCATACCTATGATCAATATACACCAACGATGATTTTTCTTAGAGCTGAAATTCGATACGATGGTGAAAACTGGCAAGTTATATGTAAAAATGGTAGATATGTTGCAACTCCTCCAGTTACACCTCCCTGGACTCAAACCGGGCAGTATGAGATGGATCTTAAAATATGGGACGAGGCTGGAAATATAAAAGTTCATACTTTTCCTGTTATTGTCATACCACCTGCTAACAAAAGATATGTTGACGATAATGGCAATAGTATGCTTCTTTGGTCATCAGAGGAGAATTTGCTTGATTTCCCTTTCATCCTTGTTGCAGGTTTTGACCCTGATATTTTTAACAGTAGTGATCATGAATTTTATTATTTTGTTGGTAAAGAGTTAATAGATAAGATACACTCTGTCGGTGGAGATGTATTGATATATGATTATGCAGATGGTGCAATTGATATTGCTGAAAACGCTCAGTATGTGAAGAATGCAGTGAACTACATTAATTCAATTAAAATAGGTAATACTAGGATCATTCTTGGTGGCGTAAGTATGGGAGGGGTTGTATGCCGTTATGCTCTCGCAGAGGCTGAGGCACAGGGCAACCCTCTTAATGTTTCTCATTTTGTCTCTCTTGATTCACCTTAACAGGACGCTGTTTTTGACTTCGAGTTACAAGATTTTATAAAAAAGAATCGCCCAGGTAATCCAGTTCGAACATTCAATTGTATTGCAGCAAAACAAATGCTACGTTATAATACTTATGACCGTGATAGAGACATTCATATAAATTTTTACAATCATCTCAATAGTCTGAACGGAGACGGTTACCCACATACATGTAAAAATATAGGCGTAGCTTTTTCTACTAATACTGAAAATCCCAATTTAGGAGTATGGATGATAGTTAAGCGTCCTTTTGAAGATACAGAGTTCTATATAAAGCCAGGTGATGCATGGAAAGAAGCAGGCTCATATCTTTCTAAGGGGTTAACATTCCCATGGGGATATACACTATTTTGGATATGGGAAATGGTAAGAGTTAATAATCCTACTTATATACCACATAAAAGCACTCTCGATATAGTGAATGGTAAATCTAAATTGGATGTTACAATATCCAGTGCAACCCACCATTATCATCTGATATTATTGAGCCTTTATTAATTGAATTGGGCATATATTTGAAAGGCACGATTGATGAAGATATGCTAATTTCGCATGACGTTTATATTATAGATAATGTAACTGTGAATTCAAATGTTACCCTAACAATTGGTCCGGGTTGCAGGATCAAATTTAATAATGGAAAATATATCAAAGTATTTGGGAATATCTATGCTAATGGAGAAGAAGGAAAACCGATTATTTTTACATCTCCCAATCCCAATCCATCGCCTGGTGATTGGTATGGAATAGTGGTTGAGGATGGTGGAGAGATAGAGCTCAATCATGCAAAGGTTGAATATGCAACATACGGGGTAAAGTCAAGCTATGCAGATGTGTGAGAAAAGTTTTTGTTTTTAAGGGTATTTGTACTTGGGGTGGGAACTATTGCTGGTGGAAAACACTCTGGTAGCTACCGATGAGAGAGCGATGTTTCCATTATCGGGCTTACACCAGTGGATACGCACTCATTACCGATAGCGTATATGAGGAGGTGTCTTTTTCAACCTTTTCTTTGCCTGTTCTTTTTATCTATCAATCAGTTATGATGACATCTGACCAATTTTCGAGGGGGGCCTGGTAAAGGAGTAAAAAAACTTGACAAAAAACTATGGGGGGGTAAATTACTTTACGTAAAAAGCGGAATTAAAAATGAAAAGTTATCACAAGATAAAGGTTGTGGGTAATCTAAGGGATAAAACTTTTAATAATTTCGATATATCTTTAGAGATAATAAAAGATGGTGAATAATGGAAACGGGTTCTAAAGTATTAATGGTGGTAATTTTAGCTGTAATAGGAAATATTCATTCACAGGGGATTCTAAATTGCTGGTAACGATTAGTAAAGTAACAGATGGACGAATTTTGCCAGTTTTGTAAGGTGGGATATTTAAAGGTGTTAAGGATAATTTTATCAACATTGGTACTAATTTGTTTTGTTAGTGAACAGGCAGGTGCTCAATCTAATTATGATACACTGTATTATCATGATAATGACCCGAACAAGGTAATAGCGTTTCCACTAACATACCCTGCGAGCGTTGAAACACTTGCGGTAAAGTTTGAACCTGTAAACAATCGTAGTTACTCAATCAGAGAGATTCATCTTCTTATAGCCCCTGATACAGCCGGGTGGTATAAAACACACAATTCTGTACCTATTTATATCCACAGTGCTGGTACCGATACATCTCCGGGGAAAATTTTATTAGAAATTCCAGTAACTGTTAATGATAGTTCAGAGATTTATCCCTATTGGAAAATAATGAAATTATCGAGTTACCCAGAGCTTAATGGGCTTATTGGTGATTTCTGGGTTAGCAGTTTGACAGTTTTATCAAGCCTGGTGCACAATCCTTTATCGACTTATAATGAGAATACATTTGGATATTCTAATATGAGATGGACAAATAAATATACTCCCGGGTTTTTTATAAGGGCAGTTGTTGAATATGAAGGAATGGGGATAAATGAGAAAAAGGATGCCGAATACCCTGTGGAGTTTTTAACGTACAACTATCCAAATCCCTTTAACATCGCAACAGTAATAACCTATAAAATAATCCACGATTGTAACGTTAATCTTATGATATATAATGTAAATGGTAAAAAAGTAAGGGCATTTTTCCCCGGAGACAAAAAACCTGGGGTTTATAGTATTATCTGGGATGGTAGAGATGATAAAGGGAGGATTGTATCAGCAGGGGTGTATTTATGCAGGCTTGAGGTGCAGTTTAATGGGAAGAAATATACCAGCATTAAGAAGATGCTATTTTTGAAATAACAAAAAAAGTAATAAGGATAATATCTTAACGAGAAAGATCACAGTATTTGATATAGAGAGTTTAACAAAGGTGGAAATGTATAGCATCTGTCAACTCATCCTATTTAATCTCACCAGAACCCC
>QNCQ01000243.1 GCA_003645825.1 Fidelibacterota bacterium | reverse complement strand
TGGATTCCCTATAGCAGCTCCTATTGCCGCGGGAAACCCATATCCCATTGTACCAAGCCCCCCAGAGGTCAGAAGAGTTCTTGGATAACGGTACCTATACAGCTGAGCCGCCCACATCTGATGTTGTCCAACATCTGTTACGATTATGCTATCTTCTGGAGCAACCTCGTTTAAAAGGTCAATTACATACTGGGGCGGTATACTATCTGCATCTTTATGGTCGTAGCTCAATGGATAGCGCTTTTTCCAGCTGGAAACCGTATCATTCCACCAGTTCTTTCTTCTGGGTTCAACATACTCAAGCAGTTTTGAAAGAACCCTTTTTGCATCTCCCACTACCGGTACATGGGCTTTTACATTCTTGCTGATTTCAGCAGGATCAATATCTATATGTATAATTTTTGCATCCTTTGCGAAAGCCTTTAGGTTCCCGGTCACCCTATCGTCAAATCTAACCCCAACCGCGATGAGCAGGTCACACTCTATCAAAGCATGATTGGCAGCATAAGTACCATGCATCCCAGGCATCCCCAAAAACAGCTCATGAGTGGAATCAAAACACCCTAGCCCCATAAGCGTTGACACCACGGGAATATTAGCTATTTTAGCTAGTTCTCGGATCTCTTTACATCCACCCGATATTATGACACCTCCCCCTATGTACAGTAAAGGTCTCTCAGCTTTTTTTATTTCCTCTGCTACCTTCCTTATTTGCTTTACATTTCCTTCGTAAACGGGTTTGTATCCGGGTAAATTTACTTCCGAGGGATATTCATATTCCTTGATATCGGATAGAGTAATATCTACTGGAATATCAACGGACACAGGCCCCGGGCGTCCGCTCCTTGCGATATAGAAGGCCTCCTTCATTATTACAGGAAGCTCCTCAATTCTCTGAACGAGATAATTATGTTTTGTAATAGGTCTTGTCAGACCCACCATATCCGTTTCCTGAAAAGCATCGGACCCTATCAATTCTCTCTTAACCTGACCACTTATAACAACGAGCGGTACAGAATCCATTTTGGCGGTAGCAATACCTGTTATCGTGTTTGTAGCACCCGGCCCAGAGGTCACTATACAGACACCAACCTTACCTGTAGAACGAGCATAACCATCAGCTGCGTGAACAGCTCCCTGTTCGTGCCTCGCCAAAACAAACCTTATATCTTCTACTTCATACAACTCATCAAAAATCGGGATAACGGCCCCACCGGGATATCCAAAAATAACTTTAACCCCTTCTTTCCTCAAAGAATCTATGACAACTTCTGCGCCCTTCATCTCTCTTCTCCTTACATACTCTTACTTCTTCAACACAGCGCCGCAACTTGCAGAAGTAACCATCTCAGAATACCTTTTCAGAACCCCACTTCCAACCTTTGGGGGCAATGGCTTCCATCTTTTTCTGCGCGCTTCCAGTTCTTCCTCGTTCAGCACAACCTCCAATATCCCTTTTTCAACATCTATTCGAATTATGTCTCCATCTTCAAGTAATCCAATAGGCCCCCCAACTGCTGCCTCAGGAGAAACATGCCCAATACAGGCTCCTCTTGTCCCACCTGAGAACCTTCCATCTGTAATAAGAGCAACTTTATCCCCCAGTCCAAGTCCCATGATCAAAGACGTAGGCGCAAGCATTTCCTGCATTCCCGGACCACCTTTTGGACCCTCATACCTTATCACAACAACATCACCCTCTTTCACTGCCCCGTTCATTATCTTCTTTACTGCCTCTTCCTGGCTATTAAAAATAACAGCCGGGCCCTCAAATTTTAACATCCTTCTGTCCACCCCAGCATACTTTATCACCGCTCCTTCAGGTGCCAGATTACCAAAAAGGATTGCCAGACCACCTTTTTTACTGTAAGGACTATCAATGCTCCGAATAACTTCTCTATCATACACCTCCGCGTTTTTGCAGTTCTCATAAATACTTTTCCCTGTAACTGTAAGACAGCCAGTATGTATAAGTCCATCAACTCGTAAAAGCTCCTTTACAATTGCCATAATCCCACCGGCTCTATCGACATTTTCGATATGATACCTACTCGATGGAGAAACTTTACATATATTGCTTACCCGGTTGGAAATATCATTAATTCTATTCAAATCGTATTCTATACCAGCCTCTTTCGCTACCGCCATCAAGTGCAAAACAGTATTTGTTGATCCTCCCATAGCCATATCTACTGCAAAAGCGTTATCTATGCTTTTTTCTGTAATTATATCCCGCGGACGAATGTTTTTTTCTACAAGTTCCACTATCCTTCTACCTGCAAACTTATATAACTCCTCTCTCCTTTTCTCTTCCGCCAGAATTGTTCCATTACCGACAGGAGCTATACCCAGAACTTCCATAAGACAATTCATGGAATTAGCTGTAAACAGTCCCGAACAACTTCCAACGCCCGGACAGCATGATTTTTCTATCTTTTGAAGTTCTTTTTCGCTAATTCTCCCGGTCTTATACTCGCCTATCCCTTCAAATGCAGTAATCAAGTCAATGGCTTCCCCAGAAGCCAGCTTTCCTGCCCTCATTGGACCACCGGACACAACAATGGAAGGAATATTCAATCTAACAGCAGCCATAAGCATTCCAGGTATTATTTTATCGCAGTTCGGGATAAATACTATTCCATCAAAGCAATGAGCTTTAGCCATTATCTCAACAGAATCAGCAATCACCTCCCTGCTCACAAGGCTATACCGCATGCCATTATGTCCCATAGCAATTCCATCACATACGGCAATTGTATTAAACTCAAAGGGAACACCTCCAGCTTCTCTCACTGCCTCCTTTACAACTTTTGCCACCCTATCAAGGTGTTTATGCCCCGGTACTATCTCACAGAAGGAATTTGCTATCCCAATAAAGGGTTTTTCAAAATCACTATCCTTAAGACCAACTGCTCTTAGAAGAGCACGATGAGGTGTACGTTCCAGACCTTTTTTTACGGTGTCACTATTCATTCCCTAACTCCCTTCTCTACATATAAAAAAACTCCCTTCTTTAGAAGGGAGCCAGGATCGGAACTTTCTAACGCACCTCTCCTAGCTCCCCATACCTCCCCCAAGTATTAACGCAATAACTAACAATAACTCTACGAAACTAACATCCAAACTAATGCAAATATTTTTTATTATCTTACTTTTCCCCATTTTCTCACAGAATACAAAAAAACTAAATTGAATTTAAAGGTATGTAAACAACCTGTCAATCGCAGAAAGGCCTCAACTTGAGAATATTTCGATTTTTACTCATATCGTTAAACATCATTAAGATTATTCTTGATTATTCTTCTAACACTAAAAAAACTTTAAAAATTTTATCTGACAACAATTAGCTGTTCCTATACAACACAAGTCTTTTCGGTTTTGAAACTTCTCTATTGACCACACTTCTATCTCCCATCAGATACGTTCACATCCTATTGGTATCAATCTTCCCCTTCTTCAACGCTATCCGATTCGGGAACACGATATACACTTTGGAAACACATTTTACAATCCAACTTGAAAAGATCAAGTATTACTGGTTTAAATTTAATTTGGGGGAATTTTAAATTCCTCTTTAATTCTGCAGGGACCCCAAATATAAATTCTTCTTATACCCAGTATCTTCTCTTCTAACGCCACTGGTACCTTTCTTAAGTTGCTCTCTATGGATTTACATT
>QNCQ01000242.1 GCA_003645825.1 Fidelibacterota bacterium | reverse complement strand
CTCAACCAGGAGAGATTGCCACGCTTCGCTCACGCTCGCTCGCAACGACAGGATGGGATGATTTCTCCTTCATTCATCACCTATCAAAATCTCAATAGAAAATTTAACAGACCCAGGAGTCCAAGGTTAAAAGAGCTCAACGTTCAACGTTTGAGAGTTCAATGTTACCACCTGCACAAATTTAGAACGTAAAACCTCGAACGTTGAACTTTGAACTTCGGAACTTATAGATCACTCCAGGACCCACTGATAAAAAGGCTTGATCTCAATCTCTAAGCCATTTCGCTCAAAACTCGCTCTCAGGTCTCTGGTAATGATGAGAGCTTTGCTTACCTTGAATTCCTTTGCCGCCAGTTCCAGCGCACGAATCTCACGAGTCTCTCTTTTCTCTGACGTTAAATCGTAGCACACCTGAATAAGAGGAAATTCATCATTCTGACCGAAAAACTGTGGCAGAACAAAATCAACTTCATACCCGCTGGAACTCTTCCAGTAATAGAGGTCGTCATATTTTCGATAAAGATGGCAGAAGACCATGTTTTCAAGAAGGCGTCCCCAGTCCTTTTCCTTAATAAAAGATGTTACCTGATACATTCCATTATCCAGTAGATAGAACTTTTTCGGATACTGGAGCTGGTCCTTCACCGAATAGGAAAATATGGATACCGTCTTCCCTAAAAACGCATCTTCAAGATAGCCCAGATACTCAATCAGCGTGCTTTTGGACACCTTGAATCCGATCGACTTTAAACTCGCAGCCATTTTCCCCATACTAACCAGACAGGACATCTGGCGGGTGAGAATTTTTATAAAGCTATCCAGTACTTTTATCTGACGGATGCTGTAACGTTGAACAATATCAGCGAAAAAAACGGTGTGAAGATACTCTTTCAGGATAGCCTCTTTTTCCTGCATCGTCTCCGCCAGCACAACTTCAGGGAATCCACCATACCTCATATATTGTGAAAAAAAGAACAGAATTTCATTCTTTCGACCGGAATAGGGCAAACGATCTATTTGAGGAACCTGTACCCCTTTGAAGCCCAGATATTCTCGAAAAGAAAGGGGAAACACTTTATATGTCAATGTACGCCCCCTGAGAGCCGTAGCAATATCAGAGCTCAACATTTTTGAATTCGACCCAGTTATAAACAACTTAACATTGGCTTCGGTCTCATAAATCCGCCGGATGACTTTCTCCCAGTTTGGAACGTTTTGAATTTCATCCAGAAATAAAAAGATTGGCGCCTCAGGAGCAACCTCAAAAAACTGCCTGTATACATCCAGCAGTTTCGCAAGTTCTCCACCTTCGAATGGTAAAAGCCTATCATCTTCATAATTAATATAAACTATATTCTGCGATGGCACATCTTTCCTTAACTTACTAATAAGCTGAAAAAAAAGAGTGCTCTTGCCGCTTCTCCGAGGACCAATGAGAACAGGAATTAACCGTGTATCAAGCAGACCGTCATAACCATTTCTTTCAATAAATGGTGGAATCTGATACTCAAACCACCATTGCAAAATGTTTTTTAACTTCTCCATTGCCAATATCGTTCAATATACTATACGATATGCCGGGTTTCGAACTTTAGAACCTTGAACTCAGATCCAGCCCTTCCAGAACGTTAATAAACTCCATCGGGTCAAAAACTGGCAATCTGGCTTTTTTAAATCCCCGTACATTCCTTGTCACAATATACTCAATACCTGCATGAAGAGCTGACTCATACAGAACAGCTTCCTCGAAATCATCAAATTCTGCGGTCAAAGCGTTTTCAAGCACCACACGATTTACAGGAGCTATCTCAAAGAGGGACATAAGAGATCTAACATGACGGGCTGCAGCCTCAGAACCAAGTTTTTTATTGATAAGATAATAAATTGTTGTTATTGTCGTCGCACAGACGAAGCCAATAATCTCGGAACGTTCTACTTTTGACAGCAGATATGATGCAGATTCCGAGAAAGGCTCACGGTCAAGAAGGACATCAAGAATGATGTTCGTATCAAAGAGCACTTTCATAAATGTTTATCTTCCAGATACTTCCTGTAATCAGCCTCATCAACTTTTGCTCCCTTCAGCACTCCCCTCAGAGAACTAACAGTAGGGGTCACCTGATTTTCTTCAGGCAATTTTTCAGTTTTTACCACCTCAAACAGGTCTGCCACAATACGAGAAACGGACTTTCCTGTCTTTTTGGAATACGCCTTCGCTACCTCAATTAATTTTTTATCCATTCGGAGAGTCAATTTAGCATTCATATTCACATCCAGTCAAAACCTGACGTACAACAACACACATAATATACGTCATAAATAATTCGGAGTCAACAACGCTCGAGATTGGAAAGTTCAACGTTAAAGAGTTCAACGTTCAACGTTAGGAAGTTCAATGTTTTAAGAGTTCAACGTTCGACGTTCGACGTTTAACATTTACTACCACACAAAACTTTGAACGTGGAACCTTGAACTTTGAACTTCGAACTCCCGAACTCAGGCAGGGGGAAGAACGGCAGTCATTCAGCGTCTTGCCAGGTAAGCAATATATCAATTTCACAAAAGTTGCTTGAATTCTTCAACAGTTAATCCAGCTTGTTTTATGATCTTTCGCAGTGTACCCTTTGCCATCTCATGGTGATCTGGAACAACAATTCGTCTATGCGGATACGCAACTTGCCGTGAAACTATGTGACTGCCTTTTTGTCTATCTTTTTCATAACCTATCTTCAGCAAAGCTGCCACCACCTCACGCCCTGATATCCGCGGAAGCGTACTCATACCGTCACCTCTACAATTTCTTCATCTATGGGAGGTGGAATAGGTTCATCATGAGCCTTCAGGCTTTCAATGTAGACTTCTATTGCTTCTTGAATATTCTTCAAAACCTCTGCACGTGTCTTTCCTTGAGAAATACAGCCAGGTAGAGAAGGGACCTCCGCTATAAACATTTCATCTTCATCCTGTTCAATAATGACCCGATACTTCATAACTTCCCCCTATTTATTACTGTTGCCAGCAACCATGCCCACCCGCCGCTTGAAGTATCTGCCTGCCGACAGACAGGCCAGCGGAGCAGATGGTTATATTTAACCCCCATAAGCCCACTTGCGTTTAAAGAGTTCAACGTTAAGAGAGTTCAACGTTCAACGTTATAGAAGTTTAATATAACCACCTGCGCAAACTTAAAACGTAAAACCTCGAACGTTGAACGTAGAACTTTGAAACTTTGAATTCCTGAACCTTGAACTCAGTCGTGGCGTCACACCGTCCTCCACAATGGCTTGTTAAGCAGCTTCTTGAGTTATTAATTCTTTTTCAAATTCAACTGAATAAGATAGTACCGTCTTTAAATCCATTCTTTTCGAAGCGTTGAGAATTTCAATACCTACAATTCTATTATCAGAGGTTGTATCTATATTGATACCCTCATCAATTTCTATAACCCCTTCTGGAGTTTCATCACTCAGCTTCAGATACAATGCATCTACTTCATCATCATAGTATACTTTCATTTCTTTCTCCTTGTTCAATGTTAAAGAGTTCAACGTTTGAGAGTTCAATGTTACCACCCGCGCAAACTTAGAACGTAAAACCTCGAACCTTGAACCCAGATCCTTGCTTGCAGCAACCCCCGCGTGTCATTGCGAGGAGTCCACTCTCGTGGACGACGAAGCAATCT
>QNCQ01000241.1 GCA_003645825.1 Fidelibacterota bacterium | reverse complement strand
TTTCGTTAATGTAGGGTTGATAAAAGACCCGTGTCGGAGCTGGAAATGGCAATTTTCTTCGATCCTGGTCTTTGTTAAGTACGAGCAGGTTTGCGAAAAAATTTGTTTGACATGTTTAAAAACATACTTTACATTTGCTTCAACGGCGAAGGAGGTAAACGTGAAAAGAGTAGACTTTAAAGTTTTCTTGGTTCTGTTTTTTGCAGGGTTCATTCTGTACAGATGTGGATTGTTTGAGAGAAGGGAAGAGGATTATGAGGTATTTGTTGGAATAGAGGATATATTTTGTACAGAGGTTGTGTTGAGGGTTGGTTTGCCTGATTCAGGAGGTGTAAATAGTTTTAATGTAGTAAGAGATGATAGTGGAACGGGTATATATTCTACCAGTTAGGTTTAGTCAACCAATTATCATAAGGATTTATTAGCTGTAAAAAGGTTTACTTTAAAGGTTTTCATAGGGTTTTACATCTTTTCTTCATATAATTCTATAATTCGACCCTAAAAAATAGTAACTTTAGAGGGTGGGTAAGGGTTGAGCAAAACAATGGGCAATGAAAATATAAATTCGCTACAAAAAGAGATAAGAAAGCTGGAAAGTACTATAAAAACTCTTTCCTCGATAGGGGCAGCTCTTTCATCAGAACATAATCTCCCCCGTCTTCTTCAGATGATTCTGGAACAGGCAAGGAAATTCACCAACGCCGATGGGGGAACGCTTTACCTGGTGGGAGATAACAAAAAAACTCTCCTCTTTGCTATTGTCCAAACTGATTCGCTCAACATACGCATGGGGGGAACATCAGGCAACCCAATAAACTGGCCTCCACTACAGCTCTATAACGAACATGGGGAACCCAATCATGCAATGGTCTCGTGCCACGTTGCCCTTACGGGAAAAACCGTAAACATTCCAGATGTTTACTATGTAGAGGGTTTTGATTTTTCAGGTACAAGGGCTTTCGATAAAAATACAGGTTACAGGTCGAAATCAATGCTTGTCGTACCAATGAAGGATCATGAGGACGAGACAATTGGAGTACTCCAGCTAATTAACGCCATAGATCCCTCCACTGGAAAAGTGGTTCCCTTCACCGAAGCTGACGAAGAACTTATTTTATGCCTTGCCTCTCAGGCAGCTGTTGCAATCAACAACGCCCGTCTGATAAAAGATCTTGAAAACCTGTTTGAAGCCTTCATCCGGGTCATCGCTACCGCTATCGATGAAAAATCTCCATACACAGGGGGGCATATCGAAAGAGTTGCTGAACTTACAATGATGATCGCCAGGAAAGTGAACGAAGTTAATTATCCACCTTTTGACAAAGTAAGCTTCACCGAAGATGAACTCAAAGAACTCAGGATAGCTGCCTGGATGCATGACATCGGGAAAATAGTTACCCCTGAGTATGTTGTTGATAAATCCACTAAACTTGAAACCATATACGACAGGATAAACGAAATCTGGTGGAGATACGAAGTGCTAAAGAAAGAGGTTCTCCTCAAAAAAGCTGCCGAAAAATGTAGAGCTCTACCGGAAAACCTTCTAAACAAAGAGGTAAAAGAGATCCTAAAAACATATGAAGAAGAATATGAATTTCTTAGGAAATGCAACACGGGAGGGGAGTTTCTAAAAGAGGAGGATAAAAAGAAAATTCTGGAAATAGCTCAAAGGCAAATAGATCTTAATGATAAAAAAGTAAACCTGCTGAATGAAGATGAAGTCAAAAACCTCTGCATCTCACGGGGCACCTTAACGGACGATGAACGGAAAATAATAAATAACCACGTCCTCGTTACAATAAAAATGTTAAGTCAGCTCCCCTACCCAAAAAAGCTGAAAAGAATTCCGGAAATAGCTGGAGCACATCATGAAAAGCTGGATGGATCCGGCTACCCACGGAGATTGAAAGGAAAAGAGCTTTCACTTCAGGCAAGGATACTTGCTTTAGCAGACATTTTCGAAGCTCTAACAGCTAAGGATAGGCCGTACAAAAAGGCAAAGAAACTTTCAGAAGCAATGAGAATTATGAACTTCATGGCAAAAGATAATCATATAGATCCTGACCTATTTAGCATATTTGTAAAGGAAAAAATATACCTTAAGTACGCAAAGAAACACCTTCATCCCTGGCAAATCGACGAAATAGACGTAAACCCGTAAGGATGAAACCAGTCAAAAAAGGGCAGAACGTAGAGCTAAAAATTGAAAAACTTGCCTTTGGTGGTAGGGGAGTAGCCAGAATAAATGGCTATGTTCTCTTTATAAATGATGTTGTTCCGGGACAAACAGTGACAGCTCGAGTAATAAAAACAAGATCAAGCTTTGCCGAAGCAAAACTGATAGATGTCAAAGAAAAAAGTGATATAGAAACTAACCCCCGGTGCAAATATTTCTATCACTGCGGTGGTTGCAAACACCAGAACATAAAATATGATGCACAGCTGGAAATCCTGAGAGCTCAGGTGGGGGACGTATACCGCAGAGTAGGGAACATTGATGGAATACCCATTGAAAATGTGTTAGCTTCCCCAAAAACCTTTAGATACAGAAATAAAATGGAATTCGCCTTCTCCAACAGGAGATGGAAAATCGGATCTGAGGACGATGAAAGCCTGGATTTCGCATTAGGCCTGAGAGCCCCAAATAACTACTATAAAGCCATAGACATAAACGATTGTCTGATCGCTCCCGAGGAATCTGGAATAATTTTGAAAGTCGTGAAAGATTTTTGCCTCTCCGAAGGGCTGGAAGCGTACGACCAGAAGTCCCACAAAGGGCTACTAAGACACCTGGTAGTGCGTAAAGGATATAAAACAAACGAGATTATGGTTAACCTCATAATCAATACAAAGGATAAAAGCTGGATTGATACATTCGAAAAACTGGCACGAAAGCTTGCTGAAAGCATTGCCAATTTAAAAAGCTTTATCCTTTCGTTCTACACAGGACTTGCAGGCATAGCTGATTTTGAGGAGTATTATGTACTTCTGGGAAAAGATTTCATCGAAGAAAAAATTTTTGACCTTACATTCAGGATATCACCAAGATCATTTTTCCAGACAAACTCTCTGATGGTAGAAACACTCTATCAAAAAGCAATAGAACTGGGGGAATTAAAAGCAAAAGACGTCGTCTGGGATCTATATTGTGGAACTGGAAGTATATCTCTCTGCGTTGCAAGACATGTATCTCGGGTATACGGATTCGAAATAGTCAAAGAAGCTATTATAGATGCGAAAACCAATGCTGAAGTCAACAAAATATCAAACGTAGAATTTATCGAATGCAACCTTGACAGGTTTTTCAGGACAAACAAAAGTTTCTTAAAGGAAGTTCCTCATCCAGATGTACTGATCCTTGACCCTCCCAGAGCGGGAATGCATCCTAAGCTCGTAACGGACGTGGCGAAAATTTCCCCCAGGAAAATAGTCTATATTTCGTGCAATCCAGCAACGCAAGCCCGGGACATAAAAGCTCTCATCGAGCATGGGGAATACACTGTGGGAAAAATACAGCCAGTGGATATGTTTCCTCACACTCCTCACGTGGAGGTTATAACCACTCTGAGCAAGAAGTTATAAAGGGAGATAGCTCCTGCTGAAGAAGGGTTTTAAATTTCATCCTTGCAACCACCGGGTCACTTTTATGCTCATTGGAAATCCTTATAAGCCTGGTAAAAATTTTCCTTAATGGTACAGAGGATGAA
>QNCQ01000240.1 GCA_003645825.1 Fidelibacterota bacterium | reverse complement strand
GCCTTTTTCTGTTTCTTCCTCTAATATCGTATAATCTATCCTTGCTAATCCAGCCTTTGCGGATAGGCAGAGTGTCAGGTAATAATTTCTGAGATAATGGCCTGACAATCAAATCGTAATAACCGCTCAGTTTACGTACAGCATTAAGACTGGGCAGAACCTGCGACATGGGTCTCTGCCCAAGTACCTCACCAGAAATAAGAAAATCTGCTTCATATTTTTCAAGCATTCCACCAAGTTTCCTGAACATAAAAGCATGGCAATCAATACAGGGATTCATATATTTTCCATATCCGTATTTAGGATTTTTTACAACTTCAAGATATTCTTCACCAAGTTCAACTATTACCAGATTCAAATTATTGCTTTTTGCGGTTTTGATTGCTTTTTCAGGACCAAAAAATGGAGATGAAAAAAAGACCGGGATCACCTCTACCCCGGCTAACTCAACTATTTTAACTGCAAGAAGACTATCAAGGCCTCCTGAAAAAAGCGCTAAAGCTTTTCTCTTTCTTTTTACCAATTTTATTAAACCACCAGGTTTACAACTTTACCTTTGACAACAATTTTTTTTCTGATGGGTTTACCTCTAATGTGATTTTTAACCCTTTCTAAACTTAGAGCTTTTTCTACGTATTCTTCTTCAGGCGCATCAATATCTATTTCAAATTGTCCTCTCAACTTGCCATTTACCTGAACAGCAATTACAACCAGATCATCTCTAACATATTCTTCATCATACTCTGGCCACTCAAGATGAGCAAGAATTTCCTTGTTCCCCATTCTATTCCATAGCTCCTCTGAAATATGCGGTGCAAAAGGGTTTAATAAGTGCAAGAAGGTTTCCATAACGGATCTTGGTTTTATTTTCTCTTTAGATATTTCATTTACAAAAATCATAAACTGTGCTATTGCTGTATTAAATTTAAGGTTTTCAATATCGTTAGTTACTTTATATATTGTCTTGTTAATAAGTTTTTTAATTCTATGGTCTGGTTCGATATCCTGAATATCTTCGCGACTCTTTCCTTTATCATCAATATATAGATTCCAGACCCTGTTTAGAAATCTGAAAATACCTTCCATACCAGATGTACTCCACGGTTTTGACTTTTCGAGAGGTCCCATAAACATCTCGTACATTCGAAGGGTATCAGCTCCGTAATTTTCCACAATCTCATCAGGATTTATAACATTTCCTCTGGACTTGCTCATCTTTTCACCGTCTTCTCCCAGTATAATTCCCTGATTAACAAGTTTCATAAAAGGTTCAGGAGTACTAACAAGTCCAAGATCGTAGAGAACTTTGTGCCAAAATCTTGCATAAAGCAGGTGCAAGACAGCATGTTCAGCACCTCCTACATAGAGATCAACGGGCATCCAGTATTTCTCTTTTTTCTTATCCCAGGGTTCCTTATCATTGTGTGGATCGATGTAACGAAGGTAATACCAACATGATCCAGCCCACTGGGGCATTGTATGAGTTTCATGCTTTGCACGTTTACCTGTTTTTGGATCTATAAAGTCAACCCACTCCTTAACATTTGCTAAGGGCGATTCTCCCGTCCCACTTGGTTCGAATTTTTCTATATCAGGTAACTTTAGAGGGAGTTCATCTTCATCAAGCAATCTCACTGTACCATCTTCGAGAAAGATCAAAGGAAAAGGTTCTCCCCAGTACCTCTGCCTTGAAAATACCCAGTCTCTAAGTTTGTACTGAACTGCTCTTTCGCCCAGAT
Organism: Fidelibacterota bacterium; assembly: GCA_003645825.1. Taxonomy (GTDB): domain Bacteria; phylum Fidelibacterota; class UBA2242; order UBA2242; family B5-G15; genus B5-G15. The sequence goes on along the minus strand of QNCQ01000240.1, from coordinate 1,977 downwards.
TATGTTCTTCAAGCCATGATATTATTTTCTCTTTTGCTTTCTCAACATTCAAACCATTTAAAAAATCAGAATTAATCAGAATCCCGTCACCTTCATGCGCACCTTTTGAGATATCCCCGCCTGAGATTACCTCTATTATTTCAAGACCATATTTTTTGGCAAACTCCCAGTCTCTCTGATCGTGAGCAGGGACAGCCATTATAGCACCTGTGCCGTAAGTCATCAGCACGTAATCTGCAACCCAGATAGGGATCCTTTTTTTATTGACAGGGTTTATTGCATATGCTCCGGTAGCAACCCCCGTCTTTTCCTTTGCAAGATCGGTTCTTGCAAGGTCGCTTTTCATGGCAGCCTGTTTTCTGTATTCTTCTATCTCTTTTTTTCTGTCCTCTGGAACTATTTTCTCGAGTAGAGGATGTTCTGGAGCTACAACCATATATGTTGCTCCAAATACTGTATCGGGTCTGGTAGTAAACACCTTCAGGGTTTCATTCGTTCCTTCAACCCTAAAAATTATATAAGCTCCTTCTGACTTCCCTATCCAGTTACGTTGCATTTCCTTTATACTCTCGGGAAAATCAATTGTATCAAGGTCTTCAAGAAGTTTCTCCGCATACGCAGTGATTTTCATCATCCACTGTCGCATAGGTTTCCTTATTACCGGGTGTCCTCCTCTAACTGACTTACCGTCAACAACCTCCTCATTGGCAAGGACAGTTTTGAGTGCTGGGCACCAGTTTACCGGTACCTCATCCTGGTACACAAGCCCGGCCTTATAAAGCTGAATAAAAATCCACTGTGTCCATTTATAATATTTTGGGTCTGTGGTGTTTATTTCCCTGTCCCAATCGTATGCAAACCCCATCGCTTTTATTTGCCTTTTGAAATTCGCAATATTTTTCTGAGTGGTTATTCTTGGATGTATACCGGTTTGCAGCGCATAGTTCTCAGCAGGCAATCCAAATGCATCCCAGCCCATAGGATGTAAGACATTATATCCTTTTTTCCATTTGTATCTTGCAATGATGTCTGTGGCGGTATACCCTTCCAGATGGCCTACGTGCAGACCGGAACCGGAAGGATATGGAAACATATCAAGCACGTAAAACTTGGGTTTTGGGGAAAAATCAATTGCTTTGAAGGTTTTGTTCTTCTCCCAGTAGTCCTGCCACTTTTTCTCTATTTCTTTGAATGGGTATTTTTTAGCCATTTTCCTTTCCCCTTTCCCTTTCGAATACTCTCAATCTCGCAGCAGAGTCAAAATCAGGGGGAAATTTATTAAGATTTGAGGGATTTTTCCTCAAAAATGTTCAGTGAAGTAAGCAGTTCTTCAACTTCTTTCGTGGTGTGCATCGCAAAGTTTCCGATTCTTAAATGTCTGTCCTTGAATTTTCCATAACCGCTTGATACCTCTATACCCTTACCCCTCAAAAAATCCAGAACAGATTTAGAACCATACTTACTTTCAAGAACTATTGTTGTTTCTGACCTGAAGTAGTTTTCTTTAACAAAAGCCCCAAAAACCTTCGAATCTTCTATACTTTCATATATCATCCCCGCATGCTTTCTTACAATATTCTTTAAAGAGTCTGTTCCTTTAGAAATAAAAAATTCACAAATTTTCCCCAGTAGGTAAATACCAAGTACATTGGGAGTTTCAACTGTTTGTTTATCAATAGACTTTTTATGCATATTTAAGAAACCATGGTAAGAACCTATTGATATACCCCTGTTAGCCAATGAGTTTGCTTTTTGGATACATTGTTTATGTAGGATACACACTCCAAGTCCTGCCGGTAAACCAAAACCTTTCTGTACCGAGAAAAAAGCTATATCAACCATTCTAAAATTAATATCAACGTAAGGAGCTGACGAGACAATGTCGATAGCCAATATTTTATCGGGATAGCTTTCTTTTATTCCGTATATTACTTCCATCGGAATAGATACACCTGTGCTTGTTTCATTTTGCACCAT
>QNCQ01000239.1 GCA_003645825.1 Fidelibacterota bacterium | reverse complement strand
GTCTAATCTGCAGGAGATATACGATGCAGGGTTTTATTATGGGAATATGAATCAAGTAGAAAATGAAATAAAATACGACAAACAAGGTTTTATACACCAATGGGGACCTGTCAACTACTGCGAAAGTCACGATGAAACAAGGATAATCTACGAGGCAACCCACTATCAGGGATTTTCTCGAGGTGTTGCTGTAAAAAAATCGATGCTTGGCGCGGTTTTGTTGTTCACTTCAACAGGCACGCCAATGATTTATCATGGTCAGGAATTCGGGCAGGATGGAACAAGCAGAACATCAGGAGGATACATTCAATCTCAGCCCTTGAAGTGGTATTGCCTTGAAACTGAAGATGGACATCGTCTTTTTGAGCACTATAGGCGACTTATTTGGTTAAGAAAGAACTGGAAGGTTTTACAGAGTAAAAACCTCGATGTTGTATATAAAAGCTCCACGCAGAAACTAATTTCCTACTGGAGAGGACAGGCAGAGGAAAAAATAGTTGTAGTATTAAATTTCTCTCCCGATCCTCAAATAGTCGACATTGAGTTTCCATATCCCGGTACATGGTATGAATTCACAAGAGATGATACCGTATTTTGCGACGATGGAACGTTAGACGGTTTCGAAGCTGAGGCATATACCGGCTATATTTTTTGTAACTTCAAAAACTGGGAATCATTAGCTGAAAGTCTTAATGAGACAACCTCTATTCCAAGAAAATTGAGATTCATTAGTGTCTATCCTAATCCATTTAACTCAACGGTCAGGATTGATTTTGAGGTAGAATCAACCCAAAGAATAGAGCTTTCTGTTTATGACATCCTCGGAAGAGAGATACGAAAATTAGTAGATAAAAGATTTGATAGAGAGGGCGCATATAGCATTTCCTGGGATGGTAAAAACGATGCAGGCAGGACAGTTGATTCCGGAGTCTATTTTCTCAGGTTAAAGAGCAATAGACGTTCCGTGATAACGAAACTGTTATATGTAAAATAGGCTTATCTATACAGAACATTTATTGAAATAGAGCTGACGTTTACTTTTTCTCCTGAAACCACTTTTATTATCTCTGTGCCTGCTTTTTGTTTATTTACCACCACATTCCATTTCCCTTTGGGAATCCTGAACTCCATACTATTCCGGTGTGGGTTAATCAAAACTATTATCTCCTTCCAGGAATCCCCTATTCCTCTCCCGTTGAGTTTGTAACCAATACAATTACCCGGAACATCTATGCCCATATCCTCAAAAAAGTTCAGATTAGAAAGAATTTCCTCCTTAGTTTTCATCCTAAAAACAGGGTGCTCTTTTCTTAAGTTTATAAGCCCTTTGTAGTATTCAAATACTTCATGATACTTCTTTTTGTTTGTCCATCTTATCATGTTAATGCTGTCAGGTAGATTGTAGCTATTATGCTCTCCGAATTTCGTCCTTAAAAATTCCTGACCGGCGTGTAAGAAAGGAATTCCCTGTGAGGTAAGAATAATTCCCGCAGCCAGCTTGTCCATTGCGATTCTTTCATCACCGGAGATATGTTCTTCACCACGGGTTGTCGCCATAATTCTATCCCACAGAGTCCGCCCATCATGACAGGCAACATAATTTATAGTCTCCAGCGGTGAGTCTGTAAAATCAGTTACACTTCCCATTATTCCCTTCTTTACTTGTTCCTTAAATAGAGCCTTTTGAATATATCCGGGTTCAATATTGTTCCACGGACCCTTCAGGGCATCACGAAAGTTATCGTTGAAGACAGCAAAACCTTCACCCCTTTGATCCCCTTTTAAGGTAGGCTTTATGGGGGTTTTACCAACCACCCACGGCTCACCGTAAACGACAATATCAGGTTTGATCTTCCGCAATTCCTTCAGTGCCAGCCTGATCGTTTCTATGTCTATTAACCCCATGAGATCAAGCCGAAAACCGTCAACCTTATAATCTTTTACCCAGTGTATCATAGAATCAATTATGAACTTTCTCACCATAGGATTTTCAGTCCTAACTTCATTTCCACAACCTGATCCATTCCAGTAGCTGCCATCGGGTTTCTCACGATAGTAAAAGTGCGGGACTATACCATTGAAGTTGTATTGAACCTCTGGATTGACTTCGGCTGTATGATTATAAACCATATCAAGAATCACTTTTATGCCATTTTCGTGTAAGGTGTTTATAAGCTTTTTTAACTCAACTACTCTGCTTTCATCTTCGGGATTCGTTGCATACCAACCGTCAGGTGAATTGAAATTAATTGGCATATACCCCCAATTGTAATTATCGGAGTGTTCATCATTTTCAAAATCGTGAACAGGGAGGAGATGAACTGCGTTTATACCCAATTCAACAAGATGATCAATACCAGTTAAAATGTCTGTACCGGGGATAGTTGTCCCTTTTTCACAGAAACCCAGATATTTCCCTTTTTGCTTGATACCAGAATCACCGGAAATTGAAAAATCTCTTATGTGTACCTCGTAAATTATCGTCTCAGATAAATCAAAATAGGGACCGTCACAAATAGGGGTACTATCTTCAATAATCTTTGCTCTAAAAAATGGAGCGGTGGTACAAACTGCGTACGGATCTGTTAATTCCTTTTCAGGATTGCTATGAGGGTCAGGGGTATCTACATTATATGTATAATATTGTCCAATACAGCTCCCTTTATCTAATTTTATCTCCCAAATACCTTTTCCCCTTTTCACCATATTATACCTTTGCACATCTTTTGAACGCGCCGAAGGATAAAGATTTAAAACCACCTTTGAGGCGGAAGGAGCATATAGTCTAAATAGTACCTCATCTTCGCTGATTAAAGTCCCAAGGGGATCGTGAGTAATGTACTTTTCATCAAGTAAAACATCTCTTACATGAATCTCTCCAGGCTTGTAGTCCAGGTATGTAACTTTACCAGGGAGTAAATCTATATCAATATCTTCTCCAGTTGTAATACTTAAGATATTTGAAATTGCATCCTTTACATTATAAAAAGAAACTTCAATGGGGGCCATTGATTTGCCTTTCAGGTAGATTTTAAAATCACCAGGATTTAATCTATCTTTGGATATTGGATGCGAAAGTATAACCGTTAGCTTTCTAGTCGAATCCAGAAAAGCTCTTAAAACTTTGTGAGAAATATCTGGAGTTTGAGTAAAAACTCTTTTTTCTCCCTGTAGTATCCATATTTCATTTTCGAAGCTTCTATTCCAGAATTTATCCGGATCATCTTTGCTTTCCCATTCTTTAAACTTTGGGATAAGCCCAATTTTATCAGGATTGCCAAAGTCCTCAAGATTTATTCTAAACAACAAGCCATAATTATCCTTCCCTGTTGGTTTTATCTCGACACTTCTTTCATCGGTCCACACCCAAAGTGTCCAACCGTCATAAGAATTATCATATCGATGATAATGCACTGTTAAATACTTCATAAGGCTCCCTTTCCGCTCGCAGGTTATAGCCAAAGTAAATACTAATAAAAATGATATGCCAGTAAAACTTAATCTTCTCATCCACCTTCCTTTTTCAAAACCAACAGGAATTTATGAAACAAACCTGAAACATTGAAATCACTTCACCAGATAGTGTCAACTTTCTGAGCGTATATAAGAGTCTGTCGAAGCCGAGTTCTGGGTAGGCGAACGAAGGGAACCGTGTACGCCCATATTATATGACGTGCTATCTTTCATTATTAATTAAGTCTAAAAACCACAATATCTTATTTGTCT
>QNCQ01000238.1 GCA_003645825.1 Fidelibacterota bacterium | reverse complement strand
GTCACTGGATTGGGGGGATACACTGTTATATCGCTTTTATACGTTATAGCAAAAACCCCCCTTCAGCTTGTGCTTATCAGAGTTTTTCATGGTTTTTTTTCAGCAATGGTGTTTCCGGTTGTAGTGGCTTATGTAGGAGACAGGACTACAAAGGGTAGGGAAGGTAGAACCATGGGGACCCTCAATAGTGCAGTTTTTATGGGGATGGCAGGCGGTCCACTTCTTGGCGGGGTTGTGAAAGATATTTTCGATATGAAACATGTTTTCTACCTGATGACGGCGATGGTTGGTATTGGAATGTTATTAACTCTGTTTTTTCTTCCGGAGCACAGAGACATTAGAATGGAAAAGTCTTGTGAATTAGCGGAAGATGGCGGAAATGTATTCAGCCTTTACTTGAAGGCTATGAAAGACAGGATAGTGCTTGGAATATTTTTATTCAGAATGAGTTATGCAATGCTCAGAGCCAGTTTACTATCATTTTTACCGGTATTTGCTAGTAATCTTAGTTTCAGCAGCTCCGAGATCGGGGTGCTGGTTTCCCTAAATGTAGTGTTTTCTGCTCTCTTTCAGAGAACTTTCGGAAAGTTTGCTGATAGACACAACAGATATAGAATGGTGCTTTTTGGTATGCTATTAGGGGCAGTTTTTGTTATGGTACTTCCGTTTCTTGGCAACAAAATGTTATTATTTATCGTAAGTGCTCTTCTTGGACTAACGGGTGCCGTTTCAATACCGGCAGCAACAGCTATAGTTGTTAAAGTAGGTAGTAAGTATGGAATGGGATTCAGTATGGGGTTGTTTAATATGGCAATGAGCCTGGGGATGATTATTGCTCCTTTATTTTTGGGCTTCATTATGGACCTTTTGAGAGTTGACTACGTTTTTATTATTTCTGGAATTATAACCTTCTTAATGGCTGGTGCTTATTTCTTTATGTTACGCAAAGAACTTACTAGAAGATAAATTTTTTTATTTGTACTCTTTTATCTTTTCTATGAGCCTTTGGAATAGTTCATCTGGTAATGTTGTGTCAGTATATGCTTTCTTAATTAAAGAGGGATTGTTTATGAGTTTTTTATAGTCGCTTTTGCGGAATGTTATGATTGTCCCAAGTGATTCCTTTATGGCAAATCCCAGGATGATCTTGTTTGCATCGTTTTCGAAGTAAAAGGTAGGTCTATTTGTCAGTTTTGGAAAGACCACACAGATGAAATATTCTCCACCTGGTTCGTATCTTAACATGATATTCATTCGACCTTCTGTCTCTTTTATGCCCATGGACTTAATATAAGAGCCAAAGTCTGGAGCATGCCTGAAATTCCTGATATCTTTGCTCACTTCCGCAATACATTCATAAAATTTTTCAAAAAAGGATATTAGAGATTCAGCTTTGTGCGTGATAATAACAATTGTTTTTCTTAAGAACCTTTCCACTGAGAGAACTTTTAGACTGGAAGTGTCAATAAGTGCAGTTAAATAAGAGCCATTTATTTTTCCCCCTTTTAGCAATTTTAATATCTGAAGTTCCCCGATTAACCTATTTTTGTAACTACCCTGAAAATGGAAGTGTGTGCTTGATGCCCCAGCCATTGCACCATTGTAAAAAATTGAGAAGTTTGTTAGAAGTTTAGCTATTTCAATCATGTCTTTAAAATGCCCTTTTAGTATCTGGTTTTCGTGTTTGGTTGATGCGATGGTTAAATCACCTCTGAAAGTCACCCCCGGATTTGCGAGAATAATGTATTTGTTATTGAGAATGCCGATTCCCTTTTGTTCTTCTTCGAGATTACATAGGAAGCATTTTTTAGGGGAAGGATTTTTTTCAAAAGTGGTGCTTGTAAGACTCTGTTTGCGTGCTGGATTTAGCATAGTTAGAACTTCAACAGAGTTCACATTGACTTTTTGACGGGGGCAGTTTTTTATGATCTGGAGGTTTTTTATGAGTCTTAGCCAGCCAGTTTTGGAGTTTTCCTGTTGAAGAAGGAGAGCTTCGGTAAGATGATTGTAATCTCTGGTATCCGGGGGATAGTGAGATTTTTCTAAAAGACGTCTTAGCTCTTCAGCTGTTAAAAATTTATCGCTGGTTGCCATTTGTTTTATTTATGATTCCTGATACTTCTTTAAATCAGGGTTACTGTCTATTATATGTTTAATTTCTTCCATTATCGAAGCTCTTGCAAGGTACTTTGCTCTATTTTTTTCTATCAGCAAATCAAGAGAAATGCTCTGGGCATCCGTATTTGCTCCATGCCTCACAGCAATGTATTTTGGCGAAGAAAGGTTACGTTTGATAATATACCCTTCTTTTATTATTTTGTCTGAAAGTACAGAATCTTCTCCATATAACAAATCTGGAAAACCTCCAACTTCTTCAAGGACTTCTTTTCTGTAGTACCTTGGAGCTCCCGGGCCGGGTATGCAAAATTGCAGTAAAGGATTGTTATAGTGTACAAGAAATTCATCATGTACGATGGTCTGATCGTCAAGGATGAGCTCACCGGTTTCAGGATCTCGCGAAGCTGTTTTATATGTCCCGATTATCATAGCAGCATTGGTTTTCTTAAACTGCTCAAAGATTTCAATCACGGGATCTCCATAAAAAACGTCATCGGAATCAAGTTGTCCGATTATGTTATATTTTGATTTCTTTACTCCAAAGTTTCGTACCGCTCCAAGGGTCAGACCGCTAACCTTGTAGTACTGGAAAAGTTTGGGATATTTCTCGGTGTATGGCTTAACGATCGTAGGTGTATTGTCATTGCCATTGTCAACTATTACCATTTCAACAGGGACAGACTGTCCAAATGTCTTGGCTACGTTAAGAAACGAATCGAGCCCATGTTTGAGTAAAGCTCCGCGGTTGTACGTGGGCATCACAAAGGATATGCCGTTTGGGGAAGTTTTAGCCCCGGGTTTTGAAAAATAATTTTCAGGTAGATAGTACCCTCGCTTTTTTAAATATTTTTTAAAGATGATGTTACACCATTCAAATCTTGCAGGGTCAAATATGTAAGAGAAGTGTGGGTTGCCAGCGGACCTGTAATCCTTTTTAAATTTTTCCTGGAGTCCTGCCCCCGGGTAGAATGGTTTCCCTCTTTTAAAGGAATAAGTGGGGATATTAATTGTGAAAATGGAACCTTTTTCTCCGAGTACTCCCATTCTCAGGGCGTAGTCATAACCGAAATTAACGTTCGGGTTAATCACATTCTCGTTTATATATTCACGGGAAATTGCTATTATTGAACCATGACAAAAAAGCATCGGGCTGTTTTGCCTTCCTGGAATTATAATGTTGGATGGATCATCTCCACTTTTCAGCTTCTGCAGTATCCTGTGCTCGCCCGAGGTGATTTCAAAGTGGTTACTTATAATAAAACCGGCTTTTGTGAGGGCATAAGCATGCAGAAAATATTCAATAGTTGAATTGTCTACTAGAATTTCATCTCCTGGTGTAGGAATAAAAATCAATTCTACGTCTCCGGAGAGCTCGTCTTTTACTCCAAGCAAGGCGTGTAAGATGTTTTTAAAGTTTCTGTTAAATATTTTCAGTCTATTAAGTTTGGAAGGTGAAATATCTAATCGTTCTTTAGAATCGGAAATAGCGATAACCTGAACATTTTCCCTGGTGTTATCGACAAGCCTGGAAATGTTGGCCAGCGTTTTTTCTTTTCCGTTTGGATCGCAATCTGATACGAAAAACAGGAATACAACCCTCATATCAATAT
>QNCQ01000237.1 GCA_003645825.1 Fidelibacterota bacterium | reverse complement strand
GAATTGTCACATCACCTACAACTAAATATAAATTATTATTTGTCAGAGAACCTTTTACATTCCCAGAGAGATATACAACACCCCCTTCAACCAGATTGACAGTGTCAAGATTTACATTGCTCGAGAAGAAAATATTACCTAAAAGCTTTGGTTGATAGCCATCATGGCTGAAATGAACATTGTATATTCCTGTAACCAGGATTTTACTAAAATACCCGTCTGAATTTGTAAATGTACTATCAGTTACTGCAGATGGAGAAGCCTTTTCAAATAAAACTTTTGTTCCGGAATAATCCTCAGCATTTTGCAAGATAGCATAACCGGTTGCTCTTACATATCGCGGATCATCATAAGTAATAGCAAGCTCTGGCGATACAAGAGCCTCAATTTCAGTCCCATCCTTTTGTACAATTCCAGTTAATTTATAATAATATGTAACCCCCTCTTCAAGATTGAAATCAGTATATTCGGTTACATCACTGCCAAAAGATTTGATTAAATTTTCCGGGGTAATTTCACATGGCTGGGTTAAACTGCGATATAATTTGAGGCTATCTAATGTACCGCTAATTGGAATCGGAGTTGCCCATTTTAATATAATCTTACCATCTAAATCTGATGCGCCACTCAAATTGGCAAATTGGCTGAAAAGTGTAATATAAAATGAATACACTTGTTCATTGGTATTAAGAGGTGAAGTGACTGTATGAGTTTCATCTTCTGCTTTAATATAGTAATAGATTGTTGTGTTTAATGATTGACCGGGAATACCGGCAGAAAAAGTGTTGTCATCACCCTTTGTCATATCAATAGCAGTGAAATTCTTATTATCAGTAGAATACAGAACTTGAGCTGAGACTTCTTCGCCTATTGGACTGAAAATCTTGGCGGTAACAGTATAAGGCCCTATTGTGTCGTCAGTAGATGGTAATGGTGTATGTTCTATAGCTATCCAGATCGGATAGTATAAAGCACCGATATCAGAGGTGGTACTATCAGGATCTTTGATGCCATCTCTCCCAGCATTTATGCATGGAGAATTTCCTGACAGATTAAAATTGTTTGTATCAGGATAGACAAACTGAGGGTCAAGATTTATATTTTCATATATATCACATTCATCTCCATTTACGTTGTTATCAACCATTTCCCCTGCGAGCGGTGGGACAGCTTCTCCATTAAAGAGTAAATTCGATATATTCCAGAAGGCATTATGGTCAAGATTAAAATTTTCTATGGTATTATTAGCATAAATGCCATTCTGAAAACCGACTAATATGTTGTTATAAACAGGAATATTCGTCCCTTCAATGTAGACTGCATAATCACCGTTACTTTTCGAAACAATTGTATTATTCCAGATGGCCCCAGAGGACTGATTGTATATATGAATTCCTCTACCCGAACCAGTTGTTACTATATTATGATGGACATTTATATTAGAATTGTCAATATCCAGCCACTTACCTGAGCCAGTCTGACAAAAAACGTTATTTCCTATTTCAATTCCAGTTTGTCCCTGAATGTAGATTCCACTACCAGACCCACTTCGGGTTATTTTATTATCATGAACAAATGTACTATCTCCATCGATCTCAATAACACGAGTATCAAAATCACCTGCTATAATGTTGCTATCCACATCACAGTTACTCTGACAATATATAGCACGGCGAATATAATTTGCTGTAATTTTATTGTTCCTGATTATTTTATTACTTTGACACCATATTGCACCTTCAAAGCGACTATTACCTTCGTATGAATACTCAATGTCATTACCTATTATTTTAGAAATAGCATCTCCATCAGAATATGAGAGAATTATTTTAGTGTCCTCATAAGAATAAGAATTGCACTTTATTTCATTATTGATTATGTCAGAATTTCGGTCATCGTGTATAATGTGGAACCCCCAATCTTTTACTTTAACTACTATTATATTTGATTCAACTTTTGACCATTCACTTCGAATGGCCATATTGTGTTCGTCATCGCTGTTGTTCCAGAAATATAGATCATTTTCACATATATCTGAGTATTCAGAGTTATCTCCATTAATTAAATATTGCCAAATATAATCATCTACACCATAATTTTCCCTTGTTCGATGCACATAGTTTCCAATTACTTTAGAGCTATCCGAATCAGTAAATTGGATACCATTCCAGTATATTCTCCCTGTTATATGATTATTCTTAATTACTGCTTTGTAAGAATTGGGTGTGTAGATACCATTTTCATCAGCAACAATAGTATTATTTTCAATAGTTATGCCTGGAGAATTAGACGTATAAATGCCATTTTTGGGCCCTGTTGTATTGTCGGTAGTTGTTATGGTATTATTGCTAATTATACTATTGTCACTGCTTTCTGCACGTATCCCATTATTAGGTGTAATTACGGTATTACCAGAGATATTGGAGTTATCAGAGTTATAGGCATATATTCCATATTCACCTGAGACAGAGATGTAATTGTTGGTTATTGTTAAATTGTAGCTATTTGAAAAATATATCCCCCTTGCATCTATATTCAGATTACCTTTTATTGTTAAATGATCTATCGTAGTGTAATGGGCGTTATTACCTACAATACCATCGCTAGCATATTCATAATTCAAATAGTTTATGCTATTATATGTGGTATTTAGGGTTACATTTCCCCAATCCCCTGGCAGTGGTGTTGGTTCTCTTGAGGTAAAAATGACAGGATTTTCAGCCGTACCATTGACAATTAGTTTACCATTACATATGAGATTGGTCCCTTTACTAAATTTTACTCTTACTCCTGCGTTGATAGTAAGTGTCAATCCACTTGGTATGGTAATATCGCTGGTAACGTAATATACATAATTGGTAGTCCATGTCCCTGAGACAAATCCACTCACTTCCATAACTTCACCAGGCACCAAAGTTACAGCTTCTAATTCAGTGTTTTCAACAAGTGCAAAGCCTCCCAACTCCCAGGGGACATACCCATCTTTTGTCCATTCTACCAAGTAATAGCCAGGCGAAATATTTATAGAATAATATCCATTTGCTTGTGAGTAGGTAGAGTCCTCAGGTTCCATTGATGGTAGGTTGTAAAACTTTATCTTTACACCGCTATGATCAGTTTGGCCCTCAAGAAACACATATCCACTAACATTGTAATAGGCGGATTGCAAGCTTATGGATGTGAGTAAAATTAGTATGCAAAGAAAAAGAATCTTTTTAAAGGTTTTTTGCCTCATGACTTTCACCTAAATAATATATTTTTTTATTTTTTCTCACCTTGCAAACCTGTAATATTTCAGGCTCACATAGCTAGTACTAATAACTTGTATTTGTATGATATTTTTAGAAGAGTATTTAAACGACAGGTGAAAGTGTTATTAAAAAAAGTAGCGAAACAACACATTGGACTGTTAATCAGAACAAAATTTCTCATATGTTATTAATTGCCGCATTATCACTTACATCTCCACAACTTGAATTATTGTATGAAATGTTTTTCAAAAAGTCAATACAAAAGTTTTCTATAGACATATATAGAATGTGACAACGATCACATTTGGCGCTAAGGAGGATAAGCTTAAGAGAGATTCACAAACTTAAAAATCTTGAAGCCATATAGTGCTAAAATTATTTTGTATTGCAGTTAAATGTTCAATTATTTAATTTTAGCAAAACATTAAGTTAGTTGAAATTAATGGAGTTGGTCGAGATTTTATGTTAGATATTATAG
>QNCQ01000236.1 GCA_003645825.1 Fidelibacterota bacterium | reverse complement strand
TTAATTCCCAGAATAAGAAAACCAACCTGGTCCGGACTATTCAGTCTTTCATCTTCAACCCTATCTATAAGCGGATCCACATTAGAAACCCAATCTTCGCATGAAAGCAGGAACAAAAGAAATATAAAAACAAATGTTAAAGTAATTTTTATCTTCATATCACACCCCTCCCCTTATTTAGAATACTATCCTTATCCAAAAATTATAGGTTCTTGGATTCTGAAGTGTCAGAAAATCTTGCCCTCTAACAAGACTTCTTGCTCCATCAAAGTTCACTTCTGGATCAGCGCCTGAGTATTTCGTAATCATGAGAATATTTCTTGCAGAAAATCCCACTACTAAGTTTGCAATACCCATATTCCTAGGCAGTATATCTTTAAAATCGTAGCTCACACCCAGCTCCCTCAACTTAAAATAGTCCGCATCTTCTACGAAATTTGCATCGTAGTTATAATCCATTTTTGCATATTTTTCCGCTGCTTCTTTGTACTCGGGCGTACCCCATGCAAGCGTATCAGTTGGGTCTCCATCCCAGTCTCGAATACCCAGTTTATCCTCCAAGTCATTGTATTCTTTCACATTAGAACCAATACCCCATGCACTACCAAGATAGATCGCAAACAGCTTGGTATTATTGAAAACTTTAAGATCCTTTGCCCAGTCAGCCATTACATACAACCTCAGGTTTCTAAGTATCCTCAAGTTACCGGATATCGAACCTGTATGCTTGGGGATAGGGCAACCAAGATAAACTCTATCCTCAGTTACCTCAGGACCTATGTATTTACCCTTGTCATCAAACTTCGCACCCAGCACCTTTTCTTTGTAGAATGCATGCTTCGGCAAACCAACCTTAATTACATTAATGTCGAACGGGTCATATATAGGCTGAGCTCCACCAAGATCTTTTACCTCATTCTCCTGATATGCATAAGTCATGTTAATATCAAACTGTGAATTTCTTGTCCTCCATAACCTCAGACCAAGAACCGTTTCTATACCTTTTCCATCAGCTCTACCAACATTAAACGGAACCGCAGATGCAGTTTTCCCTGTAGAAGGAGCATTCCTGAAATCAATTATAGAATTCACCGCCTTAGTCGTATAGTAATTCAGTTCCAGAGATGCAAAGTCTTTGTACTCAACTTCTATACCCGTCTCAAGCTCTTTAATTCTTTCCGGTTTAATTTTCTCATTACCAATAGCACTCAGTACTGCACCAGCTCCATACCCTGAGGGTTCGGCAGTCCAGAGAAGCGGTATTCCATCAAGCAATCCTGGTAGTTGCCCCGACTCTCCATAGGCTACACGAAGTTTCAACAGATCAAACGATTCCGGCACAAAGCCGAATTGATCAAGCCTAACTGCAAAGCTTGCTCCAGGATAATAAATATTCGGTGATTTAAGTCCCAGAACGCTGGCATAATCTCTTCTCAACATAAAAGTAGCAAGAAACGTGTTCCGATAATTAATAGAATGTTCCGTAAATATTCCGGCTTCCCGCAAATGTGAATACGTTTCATCTGCAAAATTAAAAGATTCACCTGCACCAATGTTCGTTATAAGAGCAGTCAAATAATCTTGTTTCTCAATCCAGAAATCTCTAACCTTCCTTTCAAATAACTGGGCACCGACTCTAGAATACGCACTCAAATTACTGCCCAGTTTATAGTTGTATTGAACATTAAAAGTGTATGTCATATTTGTGTAGTTGTAATACTCTATATAGCGAGCTCCTTTTGGATAGAAAGCGTAACCATATCCATAAGGAAAGGTATTATCCTCTCTCAAATTCCCATTATCAATTCCAATACTGGCAAAAATCTCTAAATTCGTTATCGGCTTATAATCCATCTGTACTGAACCAAAATACCTGTTAGATCTCACAAGATTTTCAAGAGCAAATACAGCCGCACTATCCGTAAATGCCCATGGAATATTGGTCAGAATAGTATTCCCAAGAGCCCCAAAGATATTGTTGTCATTATAAGGCCTCCTGTTTTTATTGAGCACGAAACCGGAGCTAAGCCTTACTGTCATTTTTTCACTTGGGAACACATCCAGATTACCCCTTATCGACTGTCTTTTCATCCAGTTATTTGGAAGGATTCCTTCCTCATCTCTATCATCAACAGAAACATAGTATTTCATTAAACCTGTTCCACCATTAATGCTAAGGGTATGTTGCCTAAGCGCACCCTTCCTAAAAATACTATTAATCGTCTTATAAGTCAAAAAATCGTCTTCAGTGTACTTATACGATTGCTCATTCCAACCTGTCACATACTTATAATCAACCCTGACCGCCTTACCTGCCCCAGGAGCAATAGTTCCTCTTTTAGTAGTTATAATAACAACCCCATTGGAAGCATCTGTTCCATAAATCGCAGCAGCTGCAGGTCCTTTTAGAAAATCAATACTCTCAATATCCTCCGGATTTAAATCAGCCAGTGTGGAAAAGCCCTGGCCACCTACTCCGTAACCCACATACTCCACGTTCGTTACTCTGATTCCATCTACGTAAATAATGGGCTGTTCATTACCGTTTAAACCACCACCAGACCTAACAAAAAACCTGAAGCCACCGCCAACATTACCGGTAGCAGTCTCAATCTTAACACCAGCAACCTTACCAGTAACCAGCTGTGAAAACCCCTGATAATTAGTTAAAGACGTCAACTCATCCGCCTTAACATGAGATACAGCCACCTCGGCAACCTCTTTTGCCCTCTTTGATGCAATACCCGTTACAACAACCTCTTTGCCTCTGAACACGTCCTCTTTCAACCTGATCTCAAGATTTCTGTAGTCCCTATCAGGGGTACACTCCATCTCATAGTCGACGTATCCAATAAAGCTAACTACCAGAGTAAAGTTTCTATCGGTTTCGAACCTCAGGAAAAACCGACCGTTATTATCTGAAGCTGTACCAACCAGAGTATTCTTAATAAAGACATTAGCTCCAGGAAGAGGTTCATTAAGCTTGTCATCAATTACAATACCACTAATTTTCACCTCTCTTGCGAAAACAAAGCTACATAAAAGCAACAACGCAACAAGGATTACAAACTTCCACTTCCTCCTCATATTACCCTCCCTCGCTATTATACTCTTTCTTGAAGCCACACTCACCTTAGTAATTTAATATTTATAATTAATATTGCAATATTTTTCCTCCATAAAAAGAGGGCGGTAAATAACCGCCCTCTTTAACCAGTATCCGACTTGCCTAATTCTGCTTATTTCATAAGAATCATTTTCTTCGTTGCTGAAAAACCATCTGTTCTTATAGTATAGAAATATACACCACTTGGGACCAGATTACCCCTATCATCAGTTCCATCCCACAGAACCCTGTAATGCTTGGCCGGTAAACGATCGTTTACAAGTGTGCGCACCTTTTGACCAAGCACATTATAAACTGATAGTGTAACTTTCAAATTGGTAGGAATCGAAAATTCTATCGTGGTAGTAGGATTAAACGGGTTAGGATAATTCTGCTTCAACACAAATGCCTTAGGAACAGCTTCACCTACCGGCTCAACCGATAATACCGGCAAACCAAACCAGCCTAAAATTTTCTGCAATGGGTTGCCAACATCTGTTAAGACCCAATGGTATTTCGAAGAGGTATCGGCTGGATCATAGAAGGAAAGTGCAAGAGGATCAAGTGGCCAGAAAACCGTTTTCCAGTTCTCACCCTCATTATGAACTGCTACAGCAGCCCCA
>QNCQ01000235.1 GCA_003645825.1 Fidelibacterota bacterium | reverse complement strand
TTTTTATAACGGTACCAGATACCTTGACCGCTGTAAGTAATGGGAAATTGGTAGAGGTTATAAGTCGTGGTGATTCTCTTGTGACCTATCACTGGAAGGAATCGTATCCCATTGCCACGTATCTTATTTCTCTTGCGATAACAAAATATTTACACTGGAGTGATACGTACTATGGCGAAGAAGGTAGTATGCCAGTGGATTATTGGGTATACCCTGAGTGTGATTCGGTTGCGAGAGAAGTATTACCGAAGACTGTGGATATGATAGAGTTTTTCTCATCAATATGGGGGGAATATCCATTTATTAAGGAAAAGTACGGACAGGCTCAATTCAACTGGGGTGGGGGAATGGAGCATCAGACCTGCACGAGTATAGGGAGTTTTGATGAGTTACTGACATGTCATGAACTGGCACATCAGTGGTGGGGGGATATGGTTACCTGTGCTAATTGGCATCATATCTGGTTAAATGAAGGTTTCGCCCGATATTCGGAGGCTCTGTGGGAGGAACATCTTTATGGAAAGAAAAGTTTGCAGGGCTATATGGAGTGGCTTGATACTCCGGAGAGGTGGAGGGACGGCAGGGTCTACGTGGAGGATACCACGAGTGTAAGTAATATCTTTAATTGGGTTGTTTATGATAAAGGAGCCTGGGTATTGCACATGTTAAGAAAGGTGGTAGGCGAGGACAAATTTTTTGATATTTTTAGAGAATACAGGAATAGATACGAGTACAGTGTTGCCACAACAGAGGATTTTAAAGAGGTTTGTGAATATATTTATGGTGATACTCTTGATTGGTTTTTTGATGAGTGGGTTTATTCTACGGGTAGGCCGCACTACTATGTTTCTTATAGTTACTTTTCGGAAGGAGATTCAACGGTTGTGGATATTTATTTATCCCAGATCCAGAGCGGAATCATTTTTAAAATGCCAGTTGATATTCTAATAACATCATCCAGCGGGGAGGATACCTTACTGACAGTGTGGAGCGATAAGAGAAGTCAAGAGTATAGATTTAAATTACCTGGAAAATTTTCAGGTATCAAAGTCGAGATTGATCCTGAGAACTGGATATTGAAAAATGTGACATATAAAGAAATAGTGCCTGAACTTGGATACTATCCAGATAAAATTCTTCTTTTGGAGCCTTATCCCAATCCTTTTAATGATGCTTTGATAGTTTCATATTTTGTCCCGTATGCCGGCTATTTGAGATTGTCTGTGGTAGATATCCTTGGTAGGGAAGTGGGGATTTTGAAAGAAGGGAATTCTGAGATAGGATACAATAGATTGATTTGGTTCCCATCGAACCTGTCAAGTGGGAATTACTTTATCGTTTTGAAACTTAAAGGCGAAACAGTTGTCAAAAAAGTGATGTATTTGAAATGATTTTTTATCATAGGAGATAAACTTTTATGTTAGGAGGGATCTTGAAAAGTTTTAGAAATAGGCTCTGGCGGTTAATATTTGTATTGATCGTTATCGGGGGGTCTTTTTCTCTGGCTTTTTCTCAAATGTATGGAAAGAATAAGGTGACCTATGAAAAGTTTAGCTGGTCTGTGCTGCAGTCACCTCATTTCGATATTTATTTCTACGAGGGAGGTGAGAATCTTGCGTATTTTGCTGCAGAGGTGGCTGAAGGAGCGTTCAAGGATTATTCGAAAGTGTTCAGATGGAAAATAAGGAGGAGAATCTCGCTTCTTATTTACAATTCCCATAGTGACTTTCAACAGACGAATGTCACTCCCGAAATTTTAACAGAGGGGGTGGCAGGTTTTACGGAGATGTTTAAAAATAGAGCAGTGGTGTCTTTTGATGGTTCTTATTCCGATTTTGAGCACGTGGTAAGACACGAGCTTGTTCATGTGTTTGTAAACGATTTGATATATGGTGGCAACATAACAAGTGTGGTAACTGGAGCTGTTGCTCTCCGTATTCCTCTCTGGATGCACGAAGGGCTTGCTGAATTTTTGTCGATAGGATGGGATGACAAAGCTGACCTTATCTTAAGAGATCTTACCATAAATAAGGAGTTGCCCAAGTTTGATGATTTGAATGGTTATCTTGCCTATAAGGGTGGGCAGTCTTTTTATTTGTTCCTTGCGGAGAGATATGGTCTGGAGAAGATCGGTGAACTATGGTCACAGATGAAAGGGAAAAAAGCTGTTAGTCGCGGTATTAAGGCTTCGCTCGGTATGGACGTGGAGGAACTTGAAAGGAAGTGGCAAAGGTGGTTAAAGAGAAGATTCTGGCCAGATTTTGAGAATAGGAGCGATATTGCTGAGGTGGCGAAAGCCTTGACCGACCATGAGGAGTCAAGTAGCTATTATAATGTAAGTCCTGCGATATCTCCAAGTGGGAATATGATTGCTTTCATGTCGGATAGAGACGGATATGCAGATATTTTTCTCATTTCTGCCCTCGATGGGAAGATATTAAAGAAGCTCGTTAAAGGACAGCGAACTCCAGAACTTGAGGAGTTGAAATGGCTTAATCCACGTTTAAGCTGGTCCCCCGATGGAAAGCAGATTGTACTTGCTGCCAAAAGTAAAAATAAAGATGCTTTATTTTTTGTTACTGTAAAGACAGGGAAGCACAGAAAAATTTCTTTCAAGGATGTTGAAGAAATATACACAGCTTCATGGAGCCCTGATGGTGACAAAATCGCCTTTATCGGGCTGAAGGATGATAGAACTGATTTGTATGTCTATAATATGAAGACAAAGACGCTTTTCAGATTGACCAACGATCAGTTTCCCGAATTTGAACCGAGCTGGTCCCCCGATGGGAAGAAAATAGTTTTTGTTTCTCAGAGAGGATTTTCAAGTGACTCGGTAAAAACCATTGAAGGAACAGAGGGGCTCGATTTTAACTCTTTTGAGTACCATCAGAAAGATATCTTTGTTTATGATTTTGACTCAGGGAGCATTGAAAGATTGACAGACACACCATGGGACGAGAACTATCCAATATGGGCTAATACCAGAGACGCAATAATCTATACCTCCAATTACAATGGAGTTTCGAATGTTTTTGTTATGGACCTTGATACAAGAGAAACCAAAGCGATAACCAACGTTGTGACGGGTGTATACCAGCTGTCATTATCCAGAGATGATACCAAATTGGCTTTCGCTGGTTATTCGGGTTTCGGGTGGGATGTGTATATTCTTTCAAACCCTCTTGATAGACCCGATGTGAAAGATGAGATAGAACCAACTCAGTTTGCAAGAGAGGAAATAAAGAAATTCGAAAACCCGGAAGGGTATCGTCCTGTCTATAAACCCTATTTTGTGGAAGCCGAGACGACAGAAACGAAGATAGTTCAACAGAACAGATCTTTTTCCCGTTATATTTTTGCTCCAGGATATCAGAACTGGCAGCCCCTTGCTCTTTCATCTGATTCGACAGAGACAAAGAAGGATTCTGTAGAAACAGAAGAAGGGTATAAAATAAAGAAATATAAAACCAAATTTACGCTTGACCTCGTTTATAGCTATGCAGCTTATAGTAATCTATGGGGAGCCCAGGGTACAACCGTCTTTGCACTGAGTGACATTCTGGGTAACCATAGGTTTATAATTGGGACAGAAATGTATATAGATTTTGAAAATAGCGACTATTACATCAGGTACGATTACCTGGGGAAGCGTGCCGATTACTCTTTTATCGTTTTTAATAGCGCCAATTTTTATGCTTCCTATTACTACTTTTTCTACTGGAGGTTGAGAAATTATGGTGCTGATATAAGTATCTCATATCCGATATCGATATACG
>QNCQ01000234.1 GCA_003645825.1 Fidelibacterota bacterium | reverse complement strand
TATTATAATACTCTTTTAGAACTTTTTCAACCACTTTGAAATCATCAGGCAGTGGAGCTTCAAGAGATAACTCCTTATTAAAAAATGGGTGTATAAACCTAAGCTTGCAGGCATGTAGCATTTGCCTGGTAACAACCTTTAGCAAATTCCTGGCAAGTTCCATTTCTTCTTTATTCAATCCTTTCACGCAGACTTTACTCCCACCATATTCTTTATCACCCAGCACAGGATGCCCGATGGACTTCATGTGGACTCTTGCTTGATGCGTACGTCCGGTTTTTAAACACAATGATACCAGAGAAACCACTCTATAATCAGAGAGAACCCTATACTCAGTCACAGCCTCTCTTCCATCAGGAGTTACTACAAATTTCTTACGATTAGATTTGCTTCTTCCAATTGGTCTGTCTATTGTTCCTGCGTCCGGTGCCGGTAATCCCCAGACAAAAGCTATATACTCCTTATAAATTTCTCTGTTACTGAACTTCTCCGCTATCTTCCAATGGGCTTCATTATTCTTCGCAACAACAATGAGACCTGAAGTATCTTTATCAAGCCTGTGTACAATCCCCGGTCTGAACTCCCCTCCAGCATCACTCAGATTTCTGGTATAACCCAGAAGTCCACTAACGAGTGTTCCCTGCCAATGTCCGGCACCTGGATGAACGACAAGGCCTGGAGGTTTGTTCACAACTATGAAATACTCATCTTCATATATAATGTCCAGAGGAATATCTTCAGGGGTTATGTCAGGTTTTTCAGGCTCGGGTATCTCAACAGATACTACATCTCCAATCCTGACAGTATAGTTGGGTTTTACCTGCGCTCCGTTTACCCGTACTTTTCCTTCTTTTATCAGTTTGGAAATCTGATTCCTCGATACATCAATTCTTGAAGTAAGATATTTGTCTATTCTGACCTCACTTTTCCCATTTACCACGAGATTAAAAACACCTTTTTGAAGACTATCCATAAAATCTGAAAGTAGAATAAAACAGCCTACCTGGATTTGTTCTTACACTTCACACAGTGTTGAGTGTGAGGCACTTCCTCAAGTCTCTCTTTTGGAATTCTCTCACCACACTCTATACAATAACCATACTCACCTGTCTCAATCCTCTGGAGAGCAGCATCAAGATGTTTCAAGAATTTATTCTCTCTGGAAAGCCATAGGAAAGCTTTTTCTCTCTCCTGAGCATCAGTACCAACATCAGCCATGTGATAAGCGTAAGTGGAGTCAAAGTAAGTACCTTCTTCCCTCGACGGGTCACTGATCGTAATTTCTTCAAGCTTCCTGATATTATTTATCACTTCTTCTCTTTTTTTCAAAATGATCTTTTTAAAGTACTCCAGCTCTTCTTTACTTAACCTTTTCTTCTTCTCACTCATTCTTTTTACCTCTTATTTGAATTTATACGACCAACGCTCGCTTTAACTTCGTAGCTTCCTATCCTGAAGCTCTTTGAGTATTCCCCATCGACCGAGTCCTTATTAAGCTTTTCACACAGGGTCTCATTCATAAAATACCTCTCAAATTTCTCAAGGGCAGCTGAAACCTCCTCTGGCATTTCAAGACTTATTTCTATCCTATCATCAACCTCAAAATCAGCTTCTTTACGCATTATCTGAATATGTCTTATAAGATCCCTTACAATTCCCTCCTTTCTAAGCTCATCTGTGATTTTTATATCAATTGCTACAAAATGTCCATTCTCTGATATAGACGCGAAACCTTCTTTTTCCTCTTTCTCTACAATCAAATCATCTGAAGAAA
This sequence comes from Fidelibacterota bacterium, assembly GCA_003645825.1. Taxonomy (GTDB): domain Bacteria; phylum Fidelibacterota; class UBA2242; order UBA2242; family B5-G15; genus B5-G15. The sequence goes on along the minus strand of QNCQ01000234.1, from coordinate 2,011 downwards.
GGTAAACCTTCTTATCATCCAGTGGAATTTCAATTGTACCTCCTGCCTCTATCTTCCTTGAAATTTCTATCTTATCCATCTTCTCTATCGCTTTGGCAATTTCCCCTGTATCCTTTCCAAACTTTGGACCAAGCTTAGCATAGTTCAATTTAACTTTATATTCTACAAAATCCTTCTCATCGCTAATGAATTCTAACTCTTTAATGTTCAGCTCATCGAGTATCTGACCCGACAGGGGACTGATTTCATCAGCAGAAACTCCCGGAGCCGGTTTTATATAAACCTTACTCAAGGGTTGACGCACCTTAATCCCGGCTTTATTTCTGACTGCTCTCCCAATGCTAACCAGAGATATAATCGTATCAATCCTTTTTACCAAACTTTCGTCTATATATTTTTCATCACACTTCGGAAACTCACAGAGATGAACGCTCTCAGGGGCATCTTCCTCAACTCCCCTCACAAGATTCTGGTATATTGCCTCTGTAGTAAACGGTATTATCGGCGCAAGGACAAGGATTAATCCCTTGAGGGCCCGGTAAAGCGTAAAATATGCACACTTTTTATCTTTGTCATCCTCTGACTTCCAGAATCTCCTTCTGCTCCGCCTAATATACCAGTTGGACAAGTCATCCAGAAAACGCTCCACCTGCCCCATAAATTTGTGCACTAAATACTCTTCATAACTTTCTCTCGCAATCCTGAACAACATGTTTAATCTTGCCAGAAGCCACCTATCCAGGTCACTTAAATCATTCTCATCAACCTTGAAATCTTCCAGATTGAAATTATCTATCTCTGCGTAGGTGGTAAAAAAGGAATAAGAGTTCCAAATGGTAATGAGTCTTCTTCTTATTTCATTCGCCACATTGTAACCAAAAAGCAGATTTGTAAAAGGATTGTGAGAGGCATATAACCATCTCATCACATCAACACCCATATTCTCCGCAGCTTCATCAAACCAGATTGCATTACCGGCGCTCTTGTGCATGTCTTTCCCTTTTTCATCCTTCACAAGAGCATAGCCGAGGACAACCTTAAACGGTTCTCTATTCTCAAGAACAGTACTCATCGCCAGCAAAGAGTAAAACCAGTTTCTGAACTGTCCTGGGAGAGACTCGCAAATGAAATCCGCCGGAAACCATTTCTCCCAGTATTTTCTATCAGTTGTATACTTCAAGGTCGAATAGGGAACTATTCCTGCATCAAGCCACGGATTCCCTACGTCCGGTATCCTGGAAATTATGCTTCCACATTTCTCACACTTTATCTTTACCTCATCGATCCAGGGTCTATGAGGGGAATGCCCTTCAAACTTTTCCCAGCCCTCTACCGCCTTTTCTCTCAATTCTTCTTTTCCACCTATAACGGTAAAATGACCACAGTTATGACATTCCCATATTGGCAGTGCAAGCCCCCAGTACCTCTTCTTCGAAATCATCCAGTCATGCATATTTCTCAACCAATCCAGCTCGTGGTCAAGTCCATATTCCGGTATCCACTTTATCTTTTTCGTAACCTCCATAATATCGTACCGTACTTCACCCATCGAAATAAACCACTCATCCACCAGTCGGAACACCAATTCTGTTCCATGTCTCCAGCATACAGGGTATCTATGGGTATATTCTTCCTCCTTGTATTTTATTCCCTTATTTTCTAAATCATTGAGAATTGGACGGGTTACCTCACTTACGTTTTTGCCCGTCAACCACCCAAAGCCATCAACATAATTCCCGAATTCATCTAAAGGAGCAAGTACTGACAAATTGAATTCTTTGCCAAGAGCAAAGTCTTCTTGGCCACATCCGGGTGCAATATGAACAATTCCTGTCCCTTCTTCCTCAGATACTTCATCCCATGGGATCACTACATGCTTTACATTTTTCTGAGCAGGCAAATCATCGAAGGGACCTCTATACTCCCATCCCAACATTTCTTTACCAAGAAGGCTCCCCTCCACAGAATAATCACCAACAAGCTCACACTCTCTTCCTTTTATCAGGTAATA
>QNCQ01000233.1 GCA_003645825.1 Fidelibacterota bacterium | reverse complement strand
TTTAGTACATTTGTCTATTTTATTTAATTTGAAGATTAAAATTATAAAACTTGGTAATAGATGTTAATTTTATAAGTTTCATGGCTTACTTAGTTGCTAAATGTCGAAAAAGATACTAAAGATTGATAGATGTAGAATTCCATACTATCTGAGATAACGCTATAAAAGGATAGTTAGGTGCAAAGTTCTTCTTTTGTGTTAAAGATTATTCCACAACACTCATATTTTTCTTTTTTAGAACTGAAACAAGGCATGTTTTGTCCTCCTTTCGGTAACAATAAATCTAGGGTATTTAAGTCTTGAGTTATTTTGATTTATGAAAGTTTTAGATGTTGATATTGTACACAGGGTATTTTCTGGCTATTTCTTTGATTAGGTTCCTGTTCCGCATTCCTCTTTGTTTTATTTTGAATTCTTTCATGGTCTGCTTTATCATTTCCTTATATGACGGTAAAATGGTAAAGAAAATCACAAGTGAAACTATAAAAACCTCAAAGCTTAATCTTCATAACTTTAACTACGAGTTTAAAAGATATTATAATTGCGACAATATACAGTTTGGTAAACTCTATTATTTAAGACAACGTGTTTTATGCATTTCTGACGTATAATAACAGGTTTGATAAAGTCGGCAGTAGTTTCATTGTGGATAAAATTCGTTTTAGGTTTAAAGTCGCCTTAAAATAGCGAAAAAACGTGACGAAATATTTATTAAAGTTTGTTATCTAATATTTCAAATAGATTTTAGATAAGAAAAAATAGAGAGATGGGGAAGGGGAAATGAGACGGAAGATTACAATTATAATTCTTCTCTTGACAATTATTCTCTGCATACCGCTACCCTCTATGTACAAGGTATCTAGTGCAACATTAAATATTGAAACAACGGCAGTTTTAGGGACACAAAGCGAAAAAATTCAAGAACCTTACTGGACACATGGTATAGTTGTACCTGAGGGAGTAGAAGAAGTTATTGTCCCAGGATTTACACCATACTCTGAAATCCCTAGCATTTTACATGAATTTGAGACCACTAGCGATAGAGTAAAGGTGGAAGTGATAGGTAAATCAGCTTGGGGAAATGATATTTTCTTAGTCACTGTTGCAAAACCGACAGTTCTACAAAACTTAGATTATTACAAGTTTTTATCACAACTAATTGCAGAAAGACCGGAACTAGCTCAAAAACTGCTTAAAAAACTAGATTACAAACTGCCAATTTACATCCATGCAAGTATACATGGAAACGAATATTCAGGAACAGATGCAGCGTTAGACTTAATCGAATACTTAGCTTACTCAAATAACGAAGAAGTAAAACTAATACTAGAAACATGTATAATTATCATAAATGTTTGTGCAAACCCAGATGGAAGAATAGCAGGTACAAGAGGAAATGGAAACGGCTTTGATCTCAACAGAGATTGGATAACAGCATCTCAGCCTGAAACTAGATGTGTAATTGAACATGTGTGGAAGGAATGGAACCCAGTGGTTTGCATCGATCTACACGGGTTTATGGGCCCTAACTGGGTATTAATCGAACCATGCACACCATTCCATAACCCGAATTTTGAAGGAGACTTATTATACAAACATTTACTGCCTATGGCTGAATTCATGGAAGAAGAACTCGCTGAAATAGGAATTACTACCGTAATTCCATACAGAGATTGGGAAGCTGGATGGGACGATTACCCACCAATATTCACACCAATGTACGGGTTTTACCATGCATGTTATGGTGTAACCTTTGAAACTAATGCATATTGGGATCCAGGCACACCTGAATCGTCCATTAGAAGCCATTTTGTTGGTTCGCTAGCAGCAATAACTTACACAGCAAAGCATGCAGAGGAGATGCTTAAAGATAAAATTGAGATGTTTCTCAGAGGCGTTAGGAACGAAAATCATTGGTTAAGAGGTGAGTATGGTAGTTTTCCATATGCATATATTATTCCAATGTCGCCTGAATTGCAAATGGATCCGTTAGAAGCAGCAAGATTTGTGGGCCATCTTATTTTTCATGGAGTAAAAGTGTGGGTTGCAGTAAAACCATTTAAAGTTGGTGGTGTAGTGTATCCGAAAGGAACTTACGTTGTTTTAATGGAACAGCCAAGAGCCGGGTTAGCTAATGTAATGCTTTGGTACGGTGAGAATCTTTCATGGGATTTAGTTCACGTACCATACGACATATATGCATGGAATTTCCCAGAGCTATGGGGCTTCACTCGAGTTCAAGTGAATGAGCAATTTGAAGCAAAACTTGTGCCAATTAGGAAAGCGTACTATCCGAAAGGAGGCATAGTTTGGAAGCACTCTTACAAGTTCTTTAGACATGGTAAATGTGGAACATGGTACTTTGCTTTAAAAGACAACACAAACAACGCCATAGTGATGGTTAATAGACTTTTAGGCGATGGTTGCACTGTGTATAGAACAGTAGAATCTTTCGACGAGTTTTCTGTGGGGACATTTATTATAGAGGTAAGGAGACCATATATGTTAGGTAAACTCCTTAGATATGCGTACGAACTCCACTTAACGCTCTACTTGATAGGAAAACCAGAGATAGAGATGTATCAGTTAAGAGAACCAAAAATAGCAGTTCTCTATGATAGGGGAATTGGTTCAAGAGCGTATGCTGCCACAGTATTCGTGCTAAGAGAAGTTCTTAAATTCAAATACGTTAACACTCTTAGTTATAAGGATGTTCGAGAAGGTAAGCTTGCTGGATACGATGTAGTAATAGTTCCAGATGGCTACTACTCAAGAATTTGGAACAGCCTTAGCCCCGATGGTCAACAAGCGCTTCTAAGTTTCATTGAAAACGGTGGAACCTACATAGGTGTGGGTGAGGGTGGAGGAGCGTTAGTAAATCTTGCAGGGTTTATAGACGCAATGGCACATCTATCCGAATGGTACGGAGGGTATAATAACGGAATTCTTAGGCTAGAATATAACTACGCTGATCGGTCAGGAATTGCCGCTTACTATCCTGCAGAAGGCTATGCGTATGGATTCTTCCCAGTTTGGTTTGAATCAACCGGAGAAAACTACATATCAATTGCTTCATATGCTTCAGAAAATGTACTGTTAGCTGGCTGGTGGCCGGGATACGAGAATTGTCAAGGATATGACGCTATAGTTTACGGTACATATGGAAGTGGAAACGTAATTCTTATGGGAATCGAACCTACATTCAGGGCTCATCCAGAGTTTACATTTAGACTAATTGCCAATGCAATATTTCTAGGGACAAGCTAAACCAATAATCCATTTTTTTTTATTTTGCCATTAGTCTAAGCCAGTCTGTGAAATCTTTTTTGAAATTCATAATTTTGTCTTCGATTTTCTTCATTAATTCAAATAAGCTGGAAGAAGACAGCCTAAAGCTTTGATCTAGAAACTTTATAAGAATTTTTGCTTCGTATGTTTCATTTCCCTTTTTTAGCTCGATGTCCCAAAAATCTTTTGTGTTATATTCGAAAATTCGAGGGTCAAAATTAGGAGAAGTAGATCTACTTACAGTTCTGCTTAGCTTCTTTTCAATCTCCATTATCTTTCTTAAAACATAATTTTTCTCTAAGTCAGAGATACCTTTGAAAACAGGCATTTCAAATACCACCAAAGATATTTAAAACTAACTTTAAAGTAAAATTTTTGATCCCTATGTTCAGAGCGGGAGTCGAAGGTATCAGTTTTAGAGAGATTATCATTCAATATGGAGATAATTTAATGCTGGGCTTGAAATATATTGCTAGGACATTTTATCCACGTCGACATAATATTTAAA
>QNCQ01000232.1 GCA_003645825.1 Fidelibacterota bacterium | reverse complement strand
TTATTATTACAAGAACAAAACAGAGAATGAAGTTATCGGTCTTATGCATTATGATATTGGCGGATATAAGCCGGGTGATATCGAAGTGGTTGCTGCTTTTGACGTGGATAAGAGAAAAGTTGGAGGGGATGTTGCAGATGCTATTTTTTCTCTTCCCAATTGTACTAAAACCATTTACAGTGACGTTCCCCATACTGGCGTAAAAGTGAAGATGGGAAAGATTCTTGACGGCGTTGCTCCTCATATGAAGAATTATGATCCCAGGTATACTTTTGTTGTGGCTGATGCTAAGGAGCCTACTAAAGAGGAGGTTGTTCAGACATTGAAGGATTCTGGGGCAGAGATTTTGCTTAACTATGTCCCGGTCGGTTCAGAGGAGGCTGCTAAATTTTATGCTGAGTGTGCTCTGGAAGCAGGAGTGGCTTTTATTAATAATATTCCTGTTTTTATTGCGAGCAATTCGGAATGGGCTAAGAAGTTTGAGGAGAAAGGAATTCCTATAATAGGAGATGATATTAAGTCTCAGCTTGGGGCTACAATTGTACATAGGGTTCTCACCGATTTATTTAAGAGGAGAGGAGTAAAACTTGACAGAACCTACCAGTTGAATACCGGTGGTAACACCGATTTTCTTAACATGCTTGATAGGGCGAGACTGGCTTCGAAAAAGAAATCGAAGACAGAGGCTGTGCAGTCTCAAATCAAGACAAGGCTTCCTGAAGAGGATGTTTATATCGGTCCGAGTGATTGGGTTCCATGGCTTAAGGATAACAAAGTGTGTTTCATAAGGATGGAAGGTAGGTTGTTTGGTGATATACCGATGAATCTTGAGTTGAGGTTATCTGTTGAAGATTCTCCCAATTCAGCGGGGGTTGCGATTGATTCGATAAGATGTGCTAAGCTTGCACTTGACAGAGGAATAGGAGGAGTTCTTTATTCACCTAGTGCATACTTTATGAAAAGTCCTCCGATTCAGTATTCCGATAGCGAAGCCTACCAGATGGTGGAAGATTTCATTGCTGGGAAAAGGAAGAACTAATGAAGGGAGTAATACTTGCCGCTGGCAAAGGGAGCAGAATTTCTATGAGGGGCAAGCCAAAGCCCCTCATTCCTTTTTTAGGACTACCTCTTATTGAAAGAAATATTGCAAATCTTGTATCGTGTGGGATAAGAGATTTTATTGTTGTTGTGGGATATAGAGCAGATGAGGTAAAAAGCTATGTGGAAAGTCTGGCAGAGAAATACGGGATAAACATTCAGGTGATTGTCAATAATGAGTGGGACAAAGAGAATGGTTGGTCTGTGCTTAAAGCAGAAGGACAGGTACAGGAACCATTCGTGTTGATAATGTCTGATCACGTCTATGAGAGTGAGATTTTGGAATCTTTTCTCCATAGAGTTGAAAGACAGCCCGATGGGGTTATTCTCGCGGTAGATTACAAAACCAAGGCTCCAGGACATATAGATTTGGATGATGTTACAAAGGTTTTTACAGAAGACGGAAAAATAAAAAATATCGGGAAAGATATAGACAAATATAATGGTTTTGACACTGGTTTGTTTTTTTGTAGCCCAGTCATTTTTGAGGCGATTAGAAAAAGCAGTAGTGAGGGTGATACATCTTTATCAGGTGGTATTAGGCAACTGGCAAAGGAAGGGAAGGCACAAGCTTTTGATATAGGAGATGGAATCTGGTATGATGTAGATACCGAAGAGATGTTTAAAAAAGCAGAGAAGTATTTCTTAAAGAAATATAATGAGCCAAAGCAAAAAATAAATCTTGATGGTCCGATATCTAGGTTACTCAACAGAAAAATTTCCCTATTGATAAGCAGGCGACTTGTATACAGCGAAGTTACTCCGATGCAGGTCTCGGTTTTCAGTTTCATTTTGAGTGTTCTTGCAGGGTTAGTTTTTTTTCTTAAAGGTTATGTTCCTCTTCTGCTTGGTGGGATTCTGGCTCAGATTTCTTCGGTCATTGATGGAGTAGATGGAGAAATTGCCAGGATGAAAAATATGAGATCCGAGTTTGGAGGATGGTTTGACTCGGTGTTGGATAGATATTCGGATGCTTTTGTGCTTTTCGGCTTGGCGTATCATTCTACATTTCATCACAACTCGTTTATGTGCTGGTTGGCAGGATTTCTGGCTATCATAGGAAGTTTTGTCAACAGTTATTCAGCAGATAAATATGATGGTTATCTGAAGAAGAGACTGAGGGAAGGTAAAAAGAGGGTTTATTTCAGAGTAGGACGAGATTTGAGAGTTTTCATTGTTTTTCTGGGGGCGCTGGCTAATTTTCCTCTTACTACCCTTGCAGCTCTTGCTGCTCTTACCAACGTGGAAAATGTCAGGCGTATAGTGGTCGTAATGAAAGGTGGAAAGGTTTAATTGCATCCGCAGGAAGATTTTGGAAATCACATCCAGGTCGGAGATTCCCGAAGATCGAAGCCATCCGGAAAATACTTTGAAATGGTTACTTATGATATATCCTGAGGCTGATCTCAATTTGCGGATAGCTGCTTTTGGGCATGATATAGAAAGGGCTCTCCCTGATAGAAAGGTGATCCGAGATGAATTCAATAATTTTGATGACTTTAAGCGTGCTCATGCTGAAAATAGCGCGAAAGTGATAAAGAGTTTGCTTAAAGAGTGTGGATTTCAGAAAGAGGACATTGAGGATATATGTGAGCTTGTAAGAAGGCATGAGTTTGGGGGGACAGAGAGGAGTGATTATCTAAGAATTGCTGATGCTCTTTCCTTTTTTGATAATAATCTTCCTTATTATTTTAAAAGGCATGATAGAGATGAGGTAAAACGAAGGATTGTTTGGGGATTAAAGAGACTGCCTTCAGATATACCAGGTATAAAAGAAAGTCTTTTGCAGATTAGATATAAGGATAATATACTGAATGAGCTTTTTAGAGAGTGTCTCAGGATAGCCGAAAAGGATGAGAAGTTGTAGCCATCCTGCTGAGTTTTTCTCAAATTGTGTTGGAATTAAGCTTTGTGAATCAGGGAGGGCTTTGAAGTGAGTGAAGTTTATGATGTGGTAATAGTTGGTGGAGGACCTGCGGGACTTACGGCGGGGATATACACTGCGAGAGACAGATTAAAGAGTGTTTTGCTGGAGAAAGCAATGTGTGGGGGACTTCCAGCATCAACCGAAAAGGTGGAAAATTATCCTGGATTTCCAGAAGGAGTGGGGGGCCAGGAATTAATGAACAGAATGAAAAGACAGGCGGAGAATTTTGGTCTGGAGATCAGGGAATTTTCGGAAGTGAAATCGCTCGAAAGCAAAGGCGGTGTGTTTGAAGTAGTGACTGATAGGGGGAGTATTGTGTCTAAGACCGTTATTGTAGCCTCAGGTAGTGTTCCCAAGAAGCTGGGAGTTCCAGGTGAAGAGAAATTTTTCGGAAAGGGTGTGTCGTATTGTGCAACCTGTGATGGGCCTTTTTATAAAGATAAGGACGTGGCGGTAATTGGATGTGGCAATTCTGGTTTGCAGGAGGGGGAAGCCCTGTTGAAATTTGTAAAGAGCATTACCTTTGTTGAATTTTTACCTTATATGAAAGCGGAGAAAATTCTTCAGGAGAGAATTAAAAAGCACGACAATGTTACTTTTTATCTTAATCATGAATTGAAGTCTATCAACGGTGGAGACTATGTGAAATCCATTACGGTGAAGGATCGAGACTCGGGAGAGGAAAAAGAAATACATGTAGAAGGTGTTTTTGTTTATATAGGGTTTCTACCTAATTCCTCTTTTGTAAGAGGACTGGTTGAGCTGGATGAGTGGGGTTATGTAAT
>QNCQ01000231.1 GCA_003645825.1 Fidelibacterota bacterium | reverse complement strand
TTCATATACTTTGCCAGTGTGGAAACCTTTCCTGAAGAATTGTTGGTACATATGTGTTTATAGAGATCCAGCAACGACGGTGAATAGTATAAGAAAGGAGTGTAGTGAAGTTGAATATCTGTTCAGCTTGAAGATCAATAGGAAGATAGCGCTGAAAGTCTGGGAGTTAATGTACACCCACATTTTGGAGTATCATGTTAAAGAAGGGGATTGGTTGTTCATTCATTATGATCAGGTTCTAACTAAGGAGGGATTGGATAAGATAGAAGATTTTACCGGGGCGCAGGTAGACAGGTCTTTCCCAGAGAAGAGTCTAAAAAGGTCAAAGGGAGATTTTGAAGTTGATAGTAAGTTGTGGGATATTTATTGCAGGCTATGTGAGCTTGCTGGTTATGTTCCTCACTAGAGTGCTATAGGTTATGGCTAAGTCTGAGATTCGTGTTTCTGTGGTTTTGTGTACTACATTTAATTCATCTCTTGTTGAGAGAACGGTTGAAAGTATTGTTAATCAGGAGATAGATAGGCGTTTTGTTGAGTTGATTTTGGTTATCAATGAAAAATGTAGTGATGTGGAGATAGGCTTTCTTGATAAATATAAAGGTAAGTTTAATATAGTTGTTCTGAAAGAGAAGAGACTTGGTTTATCTCGTGCAAGGAATAGAGGGTTAAATGCTGCTAGAGGCGAGTTTGTGGCTTTCATTGATGATGATGCTATAGCGGATAGGTGGTGGCTTGAGAATATTCTTAAGACTTTTGAAAATGCTGATTCCAGAGTTGCCTGCATAGGCGGGAAAGTTTTGCCTATCTGGGAGTCTGATAGGCCAAGGTGGTTGTCTGATAGGATGATGACCGCCCTTTCACTTGTGGATGAAGGAGATAGGGCTTTTTGCGTGAGGAATGGGAAAAGTTTCTTAGCCGGGACAAACTTAGTTTTTAGGAAATCTGTTTTGGTCAAATATTCGGGGTTCAGAGCAGATTTAGGAAGGGTAGGCAATAGATTGATTTCTAATGAGGAGAATTACATTATAGAATGTGCTATAAGGGATGGGTATCAGGTGTTATATGACCCATCGGTTATTGTTTTCCATGTTGTGAAGAAAGAGCGGCTTAAGAAAGAGTGGTTTTACAGAAGGATGTTTTATCAGGGCATTTCTAATGGGGTTATGGATAGTCTGATTCTAAGGAAGTATCCCCGGTTTTTTCTGAAAAGGTTGTTTTTGACTTTTTTTTATCTTTGCCTCCTCACTTATCTCTTGTTTATACTTTTTCTTCCGGTTGTGCATTCTCTGATTTTTACGATAAAGTGTCATGTCCTTATTCCTGCGGGATACATATGGTTTTATTTTTATAAAAATTGACCTGATGGTGTCTGGTTCTGATACCTGTGTGTAATTCATGAGAAATTGTCCAATCTGCGGGAGTGATAGGCTTGTGGATGAGAGAATATTGAATGGGTATTTGCTAATAAGGTGCTCAGAATGTTCATTTGTATTTGCGGATGTGTCGTTTGATGAGGTTAGGAGGCATAATTACCACGTTTCAAGTAGTACGGATAGCTTTTACAGGCAGTCTCAGACGGAACTTGACGATTTGTGGTTCTGGAGCGTGGCTTGTAGGGTGGCAAGAAAGGCAAAAACGGGTAAGGTTCTCGATGTTGGCTGTGGCAATGGTATGTTATTAAAGCATTTTAAGTCAATGGGCTGGGATTGTTTTGGTCTTGATGTTTCACCCTGGGCGAAAAGGTATGCGGAAGAATATGGGTATGTTTTATACGATGAGGAGATAGAGAGGAATTATTTGCCGGATAATTATTTTGATCTGATAGTGAGTACATCGACCCTGGAGCACATTTACGATCCGGTTAATCACGTTAAAGCTATGCTGAGAGTGTTGAAGCCTGGCGGGTATATTTATGTTGCTGGGGTTCCGAACTATGGCTCGGTTACAGTTAGAATGGGAGTGTCGAAATTTTACCTCAATACTCCACCTGCTCATATAAACTATTTCACCCCGTTGAGTCTAGGCAATCTGCTGTTGAAGCTCAGAAAGTATTACGAGATATCGTTCAGGATAAGAACTTATGGAATCCCTGATACATTTTATGTGTACCATAGGCTGAGAAAATTTTTTGTTGGGGGAAAAAAGAAGAGTGCTGGTAGAGGCGAGAGTGAGAGTAAGAAAGGTGCGTTCCCTCAGATAAAAGAAAAGGATTTTCGAAAGATATGTGCGGGTTCTAAGGATAGAAGTGTTAAAATTTTCCTATATAAATTCCTTGTTTTGTTGAACTATTTTTCGGGACGGCCTTTTAATCTCGGTGATAAAATTGAAGTGTTGATACGTAAGGAGTGCTGATGCTATTGATTCTGGCGTTTATAGCGAGTTTGTTGCTTAATGTCTTGCTCAAAATACCTTTTGTGAATGTTCCTCTTGACAGAGACTACGGTATATATGGGTACCATGCTTTGTTTAAGCTGAGAGGCAAAAAGGTTCCGTACAGAGATACGGCTGAGAATCATCCTCCTGGCAGGTGGTTTTTGTATATGGTTTTGATCAAGTTGTTCGGGGTGTCGAGGAAAGTTTTCCGAATTTCGAACATAGCCTTCCATGTTTTTACGAACGTTGTAGTATTCCTGTTAGCAAGAACATTGTTTAATGGTACAGTTGCCGTAATTTCATCGTTTTCCTACGCTTTTTTGTCTTCATTACCAGCCTATGTGTGGACACAATCCAGCGATGAAATTGAACAGATACTTTTTACTTCTCTCGCGTTTTATTGTCTCCTGCTGGGTGATAAAGCTGGAATGGTTTTTACGTATCTGGCAGGATTATTTGGAGTTGGGGCCCTATTTTTTAAGCAGACTGCATATTTGAACACTATTTTGCCAATATTTGTTTTAGCTGTAATCAGGGGGTTTGGAATTCCCGGGGTTTCTTACGTGATGTTGGGTATGTTATCCGGTTTTTTGCTGATTTATCTATTTTTTGTTGTCCAGAAAATTCCTGGTGCTTGTTTTAAGCGCCTGTATGGGTTTGATAGAAAGTACTGGCGGTCTCACATAAATGCTCTTTTTTACCATACCAGGGTGGTGAAAGAGAGAAAGAAGAAAGATAAGGCTGCTGAGATCGTAGCTTCGCCGGTAGAGGAGAAACCTGATAAGATTAGAGAGTTTACGTATACAGAACAGTCAGTTAAATTGTGGTTGAAAAGGATTCTATTCCCGATACTGGTGCAATCGTTTTTATTCTTTGTTCTATCCCTATTCGGACTTGTTGCAGGGTTGTTTGAGGGAAGTTATCGGATTGCTACCTTCCCTCTGGCGGTGTGGGTGGTTTTTGTAATTGCCGGAATACTGGTGAACAAGCATGTCATGCCTTACCATTTTGTCCCCTTACTTCCTCCGGTGTCTATTTTGGTAGGGTTCGGAGTTTGTCTGGTATGGGAGCTGTTTGGTAGCTATGGGGCCCTCGTGCCCCCGGCTGTTTTTCTATCTCTGGGGATTCTTTATGTTTTGCTGAGTGGAAGAGAAATGAGAAGATTGGTTAGTGTCGAAAAGAAGGGGAAAGGTCATATTTTTGTGTTTGACCGAGAGTGGGAGCTTAATCTGGTGGGAGAGAAAATAGGTAAAATGCTAAGGGAGCTTACTGATGAACAGGATAAGATATACATCTGGGGCCCGGAGTATGAAATATATTTGTGGTCGGAACGGCCTTCTCCAACTCATACATTATTTTGCCCGAGGCCCCAGATAACCTATTTCCCGGACCCCCTTGCGGTCGAGAAGCAGATTGTGGATCAGCTAAATAGGGATA
>QNCQ01000230.1 GCA_003645825.1 Fidelibacterota bacterium | reverse complement strand
GGGAAAAGAGTAGTAGCTCTTGTTGGGCCTACCGGTTCTGGAAAGACAACAATCGCTATGAGTATGTGTCTGAGTGAGTTTTTTGGTTCTTTCTCTACAAGGTATCTGGTTACAACAGATGTTTATAGGATAGGATCTCCTATCAAACTGGAAAGGTTTGCGAAAGTTACGGGGGTTTCATTTAGCAAGATAAGGGATCCGGAAGAACTGAACTCTTTTGTGAAGAAGGTTAGTGAGGGACTTGTTATCGTAGATACGCCTATTGGCAGGCCGGACAGTTATCAAAAGTTATATGAATGTCTTATGGGGATTGAGGAGATGTACACGATTGTGAGTGTTCCAGTTACCATGTACCTTCCTGATGTTCAGAAGTATCTTGAGTCACTCGATGGATTGAAAAATGTTGGGATTGCACTTACAAAAGTGGATGAAACAGCATTTCCTGGGAATATCGTTTCTCTTATAAATAGCCTTGACTGTTCGGTCTATTTCCTTACTGATGGCGTTGAAATACCTGAAAGCTTAAAAGTGATGAAAGGTGAGGATTTGGTGGAAAAATTTTTCGGACTTATTTAGAAGGAGGTAAAATTGGATAAGGGTGCGATTGGCGGTCTGTTTAATATCGAGAGAGATAATAAGAAGAAGGGAACAGAAATTATCGCTGTAACAAGCGGCAAAGGTGGAGTGGGTAAAACCAATCTCAGTGTCAATCTTTCTCTTCTTTTGCGCCAGTTTGATAAAAAGGTATTGCTTATTGATGCGGATATTCATCTGGGGAATGTTGATTTGTTTCTCGGTGTTACTCCACCTTATACGATAGCTGATTTTGTTTTGAAGAATAAGAGCATAGATGAAATAATTTATAAATGTCCTGAGGGGATAGACCTCCTGCCAGCTTCGTCGGTGGTGAGAGAATTAATAGAATCGGAGGAGGTTGCTCTTAAGAAGATTGGTGAGGCGTTCCGCAGATTTCATGATGATTATGATGTAATGGTTATAGATACTGGTGCAGGAGTATCAAGGACGGTTATGTCCTTTGTTTTAAGTGCAGATAAGGTTGTGATTGTGGTTACTTCTGATCCTGCATCTGTTGCAGACACTTATGGTATGATAAAGATAATAAAGCATACCGTTCCTTCTATGCCAATTGTGCTTGTTGTGAATATGGCAAAGAATCTGGAGGAGGGAGAATCGTTGTTTAAGAAGCTGAACCTCATGGTGCAGAAATTTCTTAATTCTAAGTTGATTTTTGGAGGATGTCTTCTGAAAGATGAGCAGATTTCACGGGCTATTAAAATGCAAACGCCTTTTATCCAGGAATATCCCAATTCAACATCTTCTCTCTATTTTAAGCTAATAGTAAGAAAGCTTATGAGTGTTCCCAGCAGGGATAGAGCTCTAGATATGAATATTTTTGATAGATTGGTTGGCAGTAGAGAAATAATTCTGGGAGGAGAATGATATCCCGGGTAATTTATAGTATAGCGTTGTCAGTTGCTATTCTTACTTTTATTCTGTGTATGATCAGCAATATATCTCTTTTTACATCTATCGTGAGATCTCTTGTGGTTTTTGTGGGGGTTTTGTTTTCCTTTTTCGTTGCAAGTAGCATCTTGAGTCTCAGTCTTCGGGCACAGGGGAAGGTTACAGATGAAAGAAAGGAAGAGGCGGATAAGGAAAAGAGGAAAAAAGTAAATGCTGAATGAATATCTCAAAGTAAAGCAAGACGCTGAGAACCTTGTGAGAGAATATATAGAGACAGGGGATGAATCTCTTAAGGAGCAGATAGTAAGAGCGTATATTAATCTTGTGAGGCATATTGTCGGGAGGTTGAATATCCCGGAGGGCTGGATTCTGAAGAAAGAGGATCTGTATCAGTATGGTGTAATAGGACTTCTTGATGCACTGGAGCGCTATAAACTGGATTATGGGGTTACGTTCAAGACTTTTGCCTACAAGAGGATTTATGGGGAGATTGTTGATGCGATTCGTAGAGAGATGACTCTTAACAAAGATCAGGTGAAGTCTATCACGCGGGTAAATGATGCTGTGGACAGGCTTAGAGCTAAGTTGGGGAGAGAACCGTCTGTAGATGAGATTTGCAAAGAGGCGAAAATAACCGAGGATGAGTATTTTAAAATTCAGCGGGTAATGGATATTGGTTTTAATCGTTCTCTTGAAGAGCCCCTTTCTGCCGGAGATAAAGATGGGATACAGCTCAAAGATAAACTTTCTGATGAGCAGGAGTCTCTTGAGGAAGAGCTTGAAAGGAAAGATCTTAGGCGGTATCTTAAGAAACTGATAAAAGGTTTGGGGGAAAGGGAAAGACTGGTTCTGGCGTTGTACTTCTACGAGGAGTTAACTCTTGCCGATATTGGACTGGTGCTGGGGATTAGCGAGTCCCGTGTTTCTCAAATATTGAACGATACTTTGAAGTATTTGAGGAAACGTATAGAGGTTAGAAGTGGCTTACGAAGATGACATTGCAACTTCTAACATGAACCCCCTGGAGTCGATTCACTCCATTCGGAGGGTGGATAGGGAGACGAAAAGAGAGAAAAAGGAACGGAAGCACAAGAAGTCAAAGAGGAAGACTGATATAGTTGAGATTCGTGGAGTAAAAACTGGGGGTGCCAAAGGAAAGGAAGAAACTGATGATAGGGAGGAAAGTGTTTCTAAAGGGGGCAAGATTGATATTATCGTCAAATAAGATAGTGATTGCTACTTTGTTAGCATGGATTTTGGCGGGTAGTGGTATTGCTTATGGAGATAGGATACAGCTTCAGAGTTCTGGAGATAGAGTAGTGATAAAAGTGCCAGGAGGAAAGTCTTTTCTTGAGCCGGTGTGGAAATGTAGTCCGGAAACAGGAGAGATGTTCATTACTTTCAGACGACAGGCTCTTGCTGAGAGTGTCTGCCGAGCAGAAAAGATTTATAGCGAAGAGAGTTCGATGATGGTTACAACTTCTGTTAGGGATTCTTTCTATGTCAATTTGAAAATTTTAACTCTTCCATATCAGAAAGCAAATTTGTATTATGATCTGTCGGAGAGGACCTATGTCGTGGAAATTGTAAGGCAAGGAAAAATTTTCCCTGTTTCAGAGGCAGTTGCTGTTCTTCATTCTCCAGAAGTAGATAGGAGTTCTGTTTTTGTAGCTAATATAAAGATGGTGTCGAGGACGATGTTTCTTTTCTCGGTGGTAGTTTTAGTTGTCGGTATGGTGTATGTGCTATCAAGGAGAATAGGAAAGCTGACCGTTGGTTTGGGTAGAAACTTTCCAGCCTCGAAAAAACTCAGTCGTAGCAGGAAAGGTGGTGTTGAATCCTCCGGGGAGACCCTTAAAAAAGAGAAAAAGACTGAGAAAGGGGGTGAAGAACTTAGTTACGATGAGCTAAAAATTCTCATGAAGCTGAAAAATAGGAAAATAGATGTAAGGGCCTGATATGAGATTCTCTTTGTCCGGGATCGAGCTTGATGAGTTGAGAAAAAGACTGAAAATTGGAATGCTTGTTAGATGTCGAATTATTGAGAAGGTAGGAGATAAAAGGTTTGTTTTAAGGTTGAAGGGGCATAACATTTTGATTGAAGCAAACCAGAATTTTAATGTTGGTGATGAACTGGTATTAAAGCTGAAAGAGAAGTTCCCCAGAATGGTATTTGTTGATGTTAACAGGGAAACCTTTGATCATGTGGTGTTTGATAAAGGTAAATTAGTAGTATATTAGTCTAGGAGGGAAATGGAGGGGAGAATAAAAGATTATACCACTACAGTTCTAATACTAGAAAGTATCACCGATGGGGTTTTTATACT
>QNCQ01000229.1 GCA_003645825.1 Fidelibacterota bacterium | reverse complement strand
TGTTTCACTGCTTTTATTCGAAGATGGAAGGAAGGTAAATAAAGTTGTGTACCTCGGGAGTGGAATTGAGTGGGTGGCAAGTTATGGTGGCAGATTAATAGATGAGTTACCCTTCTGCTTCAGAAAGGCCCTTGAAGTAACCGATACTTTTGTAGTGAAAAAGCCTGTAAGGGAGTGTAGCGAGTGTGTGGGCAGGTTGGTGGACAGGGGCAAAAGGGTTGTTGTGAAACAGCTGAAAGGATGGAATGATAGGGTTCTGGGATTAATTTATATTACGTTTGAGGATACTGAACTTGAGGAGGATATTCTTCTTCCACATCTCGATGCGTTCTTTTCAATTATTACTGTTGCTTTGAGAGCCTTTGAGACAAAGAAGAAGTATGATAGGTTAAAGATTGCATGGGAAAGAATAGAAAATAATTACAAAACGCTGGTAATGAACATTGACACTCCGGCGTTTCTGACTTATAATGGAAAATTTGAAATGGTTAATGAAGAGTTTAAGAGACTTTTTCATTTACAAGAAGAGGAGGTGAATAGTAAAGATTTTGATTTTATGAAATTTGTTGCTCCCGAAAGCAGAGAGATGGTCGAAAAATACTTTTTTGATGTTGAATATGCAAAAATTTCTCCTCGATTTACAGTTCTGGCAGTTGATGGGAAAGGAAAGAAGCTTTTGCTTGAGGTCATAGTCTCATGTGTAGGATACAAAGATGGCATCGCGATTTACGGAGTTATAGAGAATCTTACAGAAAAGGAAAAATTAGAGGCTCAATTGCATCAGGCACAGAAAATGGAAGCTATCGGAAGACTTGCAGGAGGTGTAGCACATGATTTTAATAATCTTCTATTCGTAATACTTAGCTATTCTGATATGCTTGCTGAAAGACTATCTGGATATCCGGAGCTTTTAGGTTTCGCAAATGAGATAAAGAAAGCAGGAGAGAAGGCAGCGGATCTGACAAGGCAGTTACTCGCTTTTAGCAGACGGCAGGTCATCTCTCCAAAGGTTGTTTCTATTAATAATATCGTCCGGCAGTTAAGTAAAATGTTAAGACGTTTGATAGGAGAAGATATACACTTTGAGACAAGATTGGGTAGCAATGTCGAAATGATAAAAGCAGATGTTTCTCAGGTTGAGCAGATTATAATGAATCTTGTAGTCAATGCCCGTGATGCGATTAAAGAGAAAAGTAGGCTGGGGGGTGATAAAAGAATTGTAATTGAGACCGGGGAGGTATATCTTGATGAAACGTTCATAAAATCACACCCCGGAAGCAGGGAGGGGATATATGTGTTTTTTTCGGTTAAGGATACTGGGGTAGGTATTCCTCCGAATCTGCTGGGAAAGATTTTTGAACCGTTTTTCACGACCAAAGAATCTGAAGTAGGAACAGGACTTGGGCTGGCAACCGTATATGGTATCGTAAAGCAGAATGGAGCGTATATCGATGTATGTAGCAAGGTAGGTGAAGGCACAACTTTTACTGTTTACTGGCCTGTTTACAGGGGAAACGGTTTGGAAAACGTTGTTGATAGTTCATCAACAGAGAGTTTTCAGGGAGGGAATGAAACGATTTTGCTGGTAGAGGACGATATGGACGTGCGTTTAACAGCCAGAGTGATTTTGAGCTCCCTTGGATATGAGGTTATTGATGCCTGTGATGGAAAAGAGGCTCTTAAAGTTGCGAAGGAGTACGATGGGAAAATTCATGTAGTGTTTACAGATATAGTCATGCCAAATATGAGTGGTAGAGAGCTTGCCAGGAAGTTGAAAGATATTCGTCCCGAGATAAAAGTTTTATACACATCTGGCTACTCGGGTGACTATGCTGGTGATATTGATATTTCAGATAAGGACATATCATTTATTAGGAAACCTTATACCAGAACTGAACTCGCCAGGAAGATAAGGGAACTTCTTGGGAACTAAATTAAACTTTTCTGGCAAATTTTCTTCACTCTAAATCCAAAATAGGGGTAGCAAAATACTTTTGAGAGGTTTAACTAAACAGCTTTTATTCATACGTACATAGACATTAATCACCCACCATTTCCCAATAGGAGATGGAAGCAGGTAAGTTTGTTTATCCTGGCTCTAACTTTCAGTACTGTCTTTGGCATCTCTTATAGAAGTTAATGAAGAAAATCTCTCATCTGTCACCAAAAATCAAAGGCTTCTTCTACCAGTAATATTGGAAGATTTTTAATGCACATAAACTGGATGAGTGTTTGGAAATTGTATTTCTTGGCTTTCGCCATTGAATTTGTTAAATTAGACTAATGTTTAAACTTTGGCAAATTTGAAACTGAGAGGCAATCAAATGGTAGGCAGGAAGAAATATGTTACAGTTAAAGAAATTGCAGAGTATTTGCAAGTTACAAAGCAGACGATAAGTAACTGGATAAACAGTGGCAAGCTCAAGGCAGACAGATTGCCGTCGGGTAGAATAAGGGTCTTGCTTTCCGATTTCCTTTCATTTCTTATAAAAAACAACCTGCACGTAGACAAGAAGTTTTTTGGGTTAAAGGTCACTAAGGTTGTAGTTATTGATGATGATGAGTCGGTTCTTCAGGTTTTGAGGACCTTTTTTCTTTCCACTTTTCCTGACTGTAATGTTGAGTATATGAATGATCCAATAGAAGGGTTACTGAAGATCGGGGAAGTCAGGCCTGATGTGGTTATTCTAGATATTAAGATGGAGCGAATGAATGGTATTGATGTGTGCAGGCGTATACTTGAGAATGAAAATCTTTCCAACATGAAAATCATTGTTATATCGGGATATATTGATGAATATAAAGATGAACTGGATAAGTTGAATATATATGGCAGACTTTCCAAGCCATTCAGGTATTTAGAGCTTGAGAATCTTTTAAGGCCAATCATTTTCGATGCTAGACTGATAAATAATTGATTTATAGAGTGCTTTTCGACATTCTTTAGGAAATTTTTGTTGCGTTTTACTTTTTATTGCCACTGTTGTTAGCAGGAAAAAATAGAAGATTACAATAAATGGATACCATTCGGAAGTTTGTCTTTAAAATTTTCTCTGAGGGCTTGACAAATGCGTGTTATTTGTGTAAATTACTAAGTGTTGTCAAATTTGACAAAATTTGAAAAGAGAAAAGAAAGGCGATGTCCTTCCGAATGGGTAAGAGAAAGCGAAAGGAAGGAGGGATAAGAATGAAACGAGAAGAGACCCAAACAATTTCTAAAAGGACCAAAATTGGTGAACGAAAGTTTTTGACCTTCTCTCTTGATAGAGAAGAATATGGGATAGAGATATTGAGGGTTAGAGAGATAATAGGTGTTATGGATGTAACTTACGTTCCAGGGACGCCGGATTTCGTAAGAGGGGTAATAAACCTGAGGGGGAAAATAATTCCTGTTATTGATCTCAAGTATAAGTTTGGTTTGGGTGAGGCAGAAATTACTGAGAAAAGCTGTATCATTGTGGTTGATGTAAATAGCAACGGCAGGGTTATTCAAACTGGCCTGCTTGTTGATAGTGTCTCTGAGGTGCTCGATGTTGGAGATGAGGATATTGAAGAAACTCCATCCTTTGGCGATGGAGTCAGAGTGGACTTTATTCTGGGGATGGCGAAGGTTGGCGATAGAGTAAAAATATTGCTGGATGTTGATAAAGTTCTGAGCACTGCAGAGATATTGCAGGTAGCTTCATTGCGAAATGAAGTGGAGCAGGAATGATATGAGTGTAAAGCAAAAATTTGTGTTGTTCTCATTCGTTCTACCTTTTTCTGTTGTTTTGCTAATGGGGTTTGCATGCAAGATTTTTGGTGGTAATGTGTCGG
>QNCQ01000228.1 GCA_003645825.1 Fidelibacterota bacterium | reverse complement strand
TTTGAGAGGAACTTTCTCTATATTACCGAGCATAATAGGTTTAATAGGGTAGAATATCTCCTTTTCTCTATTAAGTAAAACCAGGCCGAACTTAGAAGTCCCTATCAGTAAATTTTCATTATCTACAGGACAGATACCCACAATAGTCTTTATAGGTCTTGGAGAAATCCCCGGAATCTTATATCTTCTGAAAGAATACCCATCAAAACGACACAAGCCAGTAGAAGTCCCGATCCAGATGAATCCATCAGAATCCTGGGCTATCGAATATATAGGACCATCCGGCAAGCCATCAGATTCGTCAAATCTGGTAACTCTGAAGACCTCAGAATACGTCCAGTTAAACCCGATACTGATACAGATTACCAACAAAGAAATCTTCTTTAAGTTCTCTAAAATCTTCTTATATCTTCTCTTTTCGCCCATACTTGTATGTCATTTGATGTTTTTATTATAAAAAAAATTTAGCCCAAAGACAAGGATAAAAAGACCAAGGAAATCGTGATAAAAACTGGACGGGAGATATTAAATGCGGCCACAGATGGATGTAAGGCCAGATTCGGGTAATGCGGGTATCCAAAAAGCCATAAATAATACTACTTCTGGACAGATGAAAAAATCAGCGTGGGACAAATCATAAGTTACAAACCCAGAAGCCTCCCTCTTCGCAAAAGAAGGGGCGATCATTCCCAAATACAACTACACACTGAATATTCTTTGACCCGGATACATTCAAACCAATTATCGAAGTTTACACGGGAAAAGATGTATGAAACCATCAAAACCATTGCAAGTACAAAAATTAAACCTGACCGTTTAATTTTCTCCCCTCTTTTTCTTTTTGTCTTTCTTCTTTTCCTTACTCTCTATTGGGAATCAAACCACCTGATTCTCCTCACTCTTATAGTTTTAAATGATTTTACCAAACTGTTTTTTTATCAAGTCTTTTGTAACCAAAACTGTCTCCGCAGAGCAAAGGGAGAAATGTTTCTTCAAAATTACCTAAAACTATTTAACTCTTGCGCGCATCCTGCTAAGTGTAAATCTTGCCATCGCCCCAGAGATACTTTTACATTCCATACGTCCAAAAATCCTAAGCTGATAAACACAACAACCCTATTTATAAACCCTTAAACTCTCTCTTCAGCAAACCCCACCACAAGCAAGAGCTCAACAAAAAATCTAAGCACGTAGAGCTTAAAAAAATGACAGCGTACAAAATTCAAAGGTACTGCTTTAGTGTACCAGCTTAAATCCGTGCATGATTCATACTCTTTAAGCTGCTTCCAAAAAAAGAGAGACTCCATCAAACAGGAAGAAACAACAGAACATCTCCATTTTTCAGTAAGAGAAAGGGTTATCAAGAAAGACTTCACAGAAGCTTTTAACTCCCCCACAAACTATAAAGAAAGAAAAACATCCAGGCGAAAACACCTCATCCCGGAAGGAACAACAAAACTATATAGATGTAGAAAAATTTTTAGATCTTAAGCCCCACTTCCCGCAGAAACCAATCAAGATCTCACAGCGTGACCCGATGCGCCTTCATTCTCTCAATCTCTTGAATACTAAACAAAAGAAACCGTGGTAAATGAAAGGGCCCCTTCCAAATAGCGCCCTTGCACTTCAACGATACCGAACCATCTCTGTGTAAATATCCGAACCATTCCCCGAACTCAGGATCAGGGAAATGTGAAAAACTCCAGCTGTTTATTTTATCAAACCAGGATAAATACTTTTTGTCTTTCGTTACACAATATGCCAAAAGAGTAGCATACATTGCTTCTGTATGTGGCCACCAGAGTTTCATATCCCACTCAAGTTGTTGCAACGGTTTCCCCTTAATGTCAACGAAATAGTAAATCCCTCCATACTTTCTATCCCATCCAGATTCAAGCGACCAGTCAAGAATATCAAGAGCCACTTTTAATAAATTATTATCATCCTTTAATAATGCAACCTTCATAAGGAACCACGAGGCCTCAATCGAATGCCCGGGATTTATATATCGGCAATCAGGAATATCATACACCTCTCCATGAGGACCTACATTTTCCAGAACTACTTTTAGTTCATATTTCGTAAAATGATTTTTAATTTGATAAACTGAATCATCTATCACTTCCCCATACAAGGGGTCCGAATCTACGTTCATCATTTCCAAAGAGGTTGCTATTAAAATCATCGGCATCGCCAGCGTTTTAAGCTTCCGGGTCTCTGGAATTATTTTAGGTTCAAGCAACCCCGGTGTTCGATAATATTTTATAATTAATTTGTATAAATCAATAGCTTTCGATAAAGCTTCTTCATCTCCAGTAGCTCTATAGTATTCGCTAAATGCTATTACGCCAAAATTTTCAGTATAAAGATACCGACGTTTCCTTAAAGGCTTTCCATCTCGGGTAACTAAGAAAAACATTCTTCCATCACTATCAAATCCATACTTTCTAATGAACTCATATCCAACTCTCACAAAATCCAGATATTCGGCTTTTTTTTCAAACTCGTTATATAACCTAGAAAACATCCACACAGCCCGTGCCTGCATCCACATTTGTTTATCGGTACCATAAACAGAACCATCTCTGTCTAAGCAGGTAAAGTACCCTCCATATTTCCGGTCTGGAGAATATTTCAACCAAAAGGGAATTACATCATTTTTGAGAGTTTCTTCATATTTTTTCTGGATATCTGCAAGCATCCCTTCTCTCATTGTTTTTCTCCTCCTTAGAGAGATCTCTTCAGATCCTCACAAAAATCTTTCTCCGATACATTATAAACAACACCAACCACCAGAATGAAACATAACCCAACGTATAAGCCCATGACCCACAGTACAAGCCAAGACTACCTATTGCCCTGGAAATTATAGCTTCCTTCAAGGTTATGTCTGACGCATTTTTCAGTGTCAGACACCATTCTTCCAGCGTGTGCACCCTGACAACAATTGAAACAAAATAAGCTGTTATAGCGTTCATGCCAAACACCTTAAAAACAAATCCCCAGGATCTATATTCTCTGATCTCGATTAAATAATAAAATAAAGACAAAATTATACACCCTATCCCAGAGGAAAAAAGAACATATGACGGCGTCCAGATAGATTTAGAAAACATTATATCGATACTCCAGAGCCAACCAATTGAAAGAGTCCCTACTCCAAGAATCAGAAGAGTTAAAAATTTTCTGGAATGTGAAAACTCGCTTCTTAAAATATCACCTACAACGGTTCCCAGAGTTACAATTACCGATGAGGGAACAACGGAAATAATTCCTGATAAATGATACCTCGACAGAAACCTCGTATTTAAATAATATATAATGTTGTTGTACTCTTCGAGTGTTCCTCCTGGATTCCCACCAAATGGTATAAACTTTAACAGTACATAGTACCCAATAATAAGGAAAACAGAAACACAAATCCTAAACCACCGCGGTAAAAAATATATCAATACTGAAACAATATAAGAAAAACCAAGAAGTTGCAATACATCCATCTTTACCACTATAGCCCTGCTTATGCTGCAGTTGATAATAATGCCAAGTAAAATCAAAACAAAACTTCTCCTCAAGGATTTTAATAGAAACAAAAATCTGCTACCCTTTCTTTTCAGAAAACTGGAAAAGGAAAACGGTATTGCAACCCCCATGATAAAAAGAAACCACGGTAATATCATATCACAAAAAGTGAGCCCCTGCCCCCATCTAGCATGCCTAAACCAGGATGGATATGCCATATCATTCGCTGGATTGTTTACCAAAAGCATTGAGAAAATTGTAAAGCCTCGAAATACATCCAGTGAAACCAATCTTTTTGAATCGGCTACCATCACACTACTGATT
>QNCQ01000227.1 GCA_003645825.1 Fidelibacterota bacterium | reverse complement strand
TATAATTACGAGTCCAACTGTAGAGGCGGTGATAAGTCCTGTTATCCAAGTTGGAATACCAAGGTCTGCTCTGAATTGATCAGCCACTGTGAAAGCCTGAATAGTGTTGCCAGTACCAAAGGAGGAAATAATACACATTAGGGCAAAGAGCATTGCCATCCATTTGAAGTTTTTTCCGAGACCTTTCTCAATATAGTACATAGGACCACCAGAAGCAGAACCATCGGGATTTATTTTCCGGTATTTCATTGCTAGGGTTGCCTCTGCGAATTTGAGAGACATTCCCAGCAGTGCAGTTACCCACATCCAGAAAAGAGCCCCTGGGCCTCCGTAATGTATTGCAGTAGCGACACCTGCTATGTTACCTATTCCCACTGTAGCTGATAATGCTGCAGATATCGCCTGAAAATGTGTAATATCCCCTGGATCATTGGGGTCATCATACAACCCGAACATTACTTTCCAAGCGTGAATAAATTGGGAAAACTGAATTAATCTAGTGCGAATTGTAACGATGAATCCTGTTATAAGTAGTAGCATAACCATAAACGGGAAAAATTCAGGCGCTCCCCAGATAAGATTTGAAAGTAGTTTAAAAAGCTCTTTTAACTGGTTCATTTGTCCCTCATGAATGGGCTATATTCCACACACGAAATATAAAATTTTTGGCATTTTATTCTAAAATAATTATTATTCGTCCGGTATGAAAAAAGACGAGTACTGGATGAAATTTGCTATAATAGAAGCTGAAAAGGCTTTTGAGAAAGGAGAGATTCCTGTAGGTGCTGTTATAGTAAAGGATGGGAAAATAATTGGGAGAGGATGTAACCTTAGGGAAACACTTAAAGATCCTACTGCTCATGCCGAGATTATAGCGATAACGAGTGCTGCCCAGACTGTTCAAGATTGGAGATTGGATGACAGTACACTTTATGTGACTCTTGAGCCGTGCCCTATGTGTGCAGGTGCCATACTTAATGCAAGGATAAGGAGGCTTGTTTTCGGAGCCTATGATGAAAAATATGGTGCTTGCAGTTCTCTTGATAATATTCTTGACGGTAGATATCTGAACCACAAGGTTATAGTAAAAGGTGGGGTGCTAAAAGATAAAAGTGAATACCTACTCAGACAATTTTTCGAAATTCTTCGGAGAAATGGGAATTGAACGAAAGGATAAAAGGTATTAGATTAGATGGTTTTTTAGTGTTTTCGGAGAGGTGCCGGAGCCTGGTTGAACGGGCCTGACTCGAAATCAGGAGTTCCCATTACGGGAACCGTGGGTTCGAATCCCACCCTCTCCGCATAATGTTGGATTTTAAAACAAAAATGGGGGCATTAAAATGCCCCCATTTTTAATGATTTTGAGATAGACATTACTTGATATAGAGCATTTTTCTGGTTTTCGTTATGTTCCCAGATTTAATCTGGTAGATATAAGTGCCGGTAGGAACGTTCCTGAAGTGGGCATCTTTTGCGTTCCAGTGAAAGCTGTACTCTCCAGGATTAAGATATCCGCAGTATAAAGTTGTTATCTTATTGCCCAAAAGGTCATATATATTTAGCTCAACTCTTCTACCCGCGCCCAAAGAAAATCTTATTACAGTGGTTGAGTTGAATGGATTCGGGTAGTTCTGAAAAAGTTTAAAGGCATGAGAAAATTTTCCATCTTCCTCAATGATTCCTGTACCTACATAATCCAGAACAATGATTGGTTGAGTTCCTCCAAATAATCCACCCGCAGGAATTGAAGAAGTATATAAAACTTCAAGCTGCGGATCATCATCAATATTACATATATCTATTACACTCCAGATGCCTCCTTCTGCATAGTTCGTATCAATCTGAGTCAGCTCATAGTTTGCAGGATCTTCGATGTCACCACCTTTGTACCGAAGTCGGTATATTGCACCATTAGGATTGCCGTATCTGGTACCGAATACAAAATCCAGATATCCGTCGCCATCGATATCACCGCAGTCACCTCCAATTAATCTCTCAGAAGAACCTATATGCGCTAATTCAAAATGTTTTAAAGTGTCTCCCGATTCCTTGAGAAGAACTATTCTGGTTGTATCAGCCCCCCATAAATATTCGCCAGCAACAATTTCTTTTTGTCCATCATTGTCAAGATCGATAACCTGTGCAGTGATAAATGAAGCACCACCCAAGAGGGGTGATAATGAGTCATAATTCCAGTCGCTTCCATCCCAGTAAATCTTTGTTATCTCTACTTCACAAAACAGATAAATATTGTTTCCAATAACTGCAATATCCCACTTGTTTTCCACCGGCAGGTCTTTCAAACCGAAGTCCAGACCACTGGCCTCAAGCGTCCATGTTTCACTTCCATCACCATTGTCAGGTATATCTGATACAGAAACAACTCCGAAGTAGTACCCACCATCATTGCCTTTCCTGTCTGAGAAAATAATTTCATCAACTCCATCGTTGTCCACATCGGTAATTACGAACTTTGTTGGTCTTATATTTACTTCATCTTGATCAGTAATTGTCCATGCTGCATTGGGCTTATATAGCAATTTTTCACCATTCGAAAGAGTGTCGTTATTAGTAGCCTCTATTCCTAGTACATCCGATCCATCACCCTTTACCTCATAAACAAGTATACGATAGGGATTTGCCTCAACTGAGAAGCTGTTAACGGGTCCCCAAACGATTTCACTTTTCCCGTCTTTGTCAAGATCTGCAACGGTTAGAGCAGGCCAGGTGTTCTGGTATTCAACAGGAGCAACTGCCTTCCACACTACCTGCCATTCACTACCATCGTACTCCAACTTGTAAATTCTCGGGATGACTTCTGTTGGCCCATCATTCCAGTTGTCGTTCACGATGTAAATCTCTTTCTTACCATCACCGTCCAGATCAACACCAGCTACAATATTTCCAACACCCCCGTTATTCAGATTTGCCTCAGGTACAGGAATTTCCTGAACTCTTTCAAAGTTATTAATCGCTAACAGGGCATGGTTTCCGAGAAAGATCAACATGCAAAATGCGATGAGAATTGTTACAAACTTCCTCATAACTCAAACCTCCTTTCTTACATTATTTTACATAGTAAAACTTAAAGAAAATCTATTTGCTTTCGTTAAGACTCCAAGATCGCTATAAGCATAATCAATAATTAACGATATACCGCTTATATCGACTTTCATGCCTCCACCAAATGAAAATTTCCCGTTGTCAGATGTAAATCTATACCCTGATCTGAGGAAAAATCTATCATTCAGAGAATATTCTAAACCTACATTATATTGTTCGAGATTGTTGTTGGAATGTATCAAATCACCTGAAGTTATAATCCTGTGGTTTCCAATGTGTAAAATGTCCAAGCATACACCAAATCTGAAATTAATTGGTAGTGAATGCAACTCAAAATTCTTAGGAGAATTTACGGAATAGGATTTTGGATCACTGTAATCGATATATTCTCCTGAAAAACGAACTTCTGGTCCAAAATGAAGAATTGACATGCCTATCTTCATGTTGTGAAAATTTGTCCTATACAAAGTCCCCATATCTAATCCCCAGGTAGTGTAGCTGTAATTAAGATATCCTTCGTGAATAACTTTTGTTGTTAACCCAACAGAAACTTTATCTGTTAAATATCTGGAATAAGAAAGCCCTATACAATAATTTGAGATATTGAAATATTCTCCTGTTCCATTTGGATTGAGGACTGTTGTAATTTCCATGTCATCAGTTTTAAGGTACAAACTGCTTATAGCAAAAGTTCCTATATTGCCGAACTTGAAGCTAAGGGAGATTGCTCCCAGGGTTATTCCGGCAGGCCAGTTCGTGATGGAAGAGAATCCTTCCATTTTACCCCCCTGG
>QNCQ01000226.1 GCA_003645825.1 Fidelibacterota bacterium | reverse complement strand
TTCGAACCCTGTTTGTATCTGATAACCATCTCTAAATTACCGGTTTCGTTGCCAGAATCCGTTTATTACTGAACAAGGGATTTTACTGTCTCAGCCTTTTGCTCTTTGTAGCTCTTTCTCATATGGCCTATTTCATCAACTTCCAGAAACCTCATCGATGTAGCCACGAGGATAAGAGTGAATCAAAATATATATGGGATTTCATATACCGTTATCTCTTCAACCTCGTTTGGATTCTTTTTGAGATCTATCCATGCTTTGAATGTGACAAGCCAATCTGGATCTGCGTTGATGGCTTTGTTAATATCTCGAATTGTCCACATCCAAGTGGCATTTTTAACAAAACGAATGAGGTGTGCCTGCTATATTTACTGTTTTGCTTTTAGAGAATCATCCGTTTGTGGTAAACAAGCCTCTCTTTTGGTACTACATTATCCTTTAAGTTGCCATTTGAGTTATGATGATATACGGTCCAGAATAAAAAACCCCTACTTATTCAGAATTTTTGACTTCTACCCAAGTTTTGTAGGTTATTAACCAATCTGGATTCAATTCTACTGTTTCCTTAATAAATCGATTTGCCCATATCCAGTTTTTGTACTCCAAAAGATAGGGGTGTGGCGTTCCGGTGAAAAAATCGTCAGGATTAGCGTTTCTCAAGATTTGAAAAACTTCCCTGTCGTACCAGTATCCGTAATCTTGGATGCCCTTAGCTCCAATCTCACTTAAATAAAGAACACCTGTATTAAAAAACCTGTATTAAAAAATACAAACTGTAATATGGGAGAGATCCACAAATCTGCATTGTTAAAAACCATCAGCGGTGCATTTATAAATAAGACGGGAGATGAGCGGGATTGAAATTCTAATTTTAGGATTTATTTTGTAAATTCAAGTATCTCATCTTTGTAAAGTCTTAAAATAAAAGGAGGTAAGAAAATTAGAAGGAATTATATACAAGAGGAGCGTCGAATAATTTCTATTGAATTCTGTCTTTACATCGAAAAACATATAAATTAGTTAACATACTTTAAAGTATGATACCTATAGGTATGTTTGTTGATAGGGAGTTCGAACAGGGGTTTCTTAATGAGAGATATAACTCGGATAGGGCTGAGTTGATCATAATTTATGGGAGAAGAAGAGTAGGGAAAACAAGATTGTTGCAGGAGTTTGTTAGAGACAAAAAACATCTGTATTTGATGGCTGATGTTTCTGAAAATGTTCTCGATTCTTTTTCAAGGGTTATCTCAAAAAAATACGGTTTTGTGAGATTTGAGAACTGGGATGATTTTTTTGAGTTTTTGCACTCAATTGCTCGTGAGAGAGTGGTGGTTGTAATCGATGAATTCCAGTATTTATATAGGGTTGATAAAGCCTTCCCCACAATACTCCAGAGGTGGTGGGAAACCTTAAAAAACTCTAAAATAATGCTAATCCTCTGCGGTTCGATTATTTCTACGATCTACAAAATCTCTCTCGGATATGGCAGTGCTCTGTATGGAAGGAAAACGGCTGAATTAGAGGTAAAACCTTTGAAATTTGTTGAGATAAAAAATTTCTTTCCAAGGTACTCTCCAAAGGAGCTTGTAGAGGTCTATGCTGTTTTGGGTGGAGTGCCGAGATATCTCGAGGAGTTTGATTATTTGGCTGATATTGCCTCGAACATAAAAAGCAAGATACTTAATAGAACGAGTTTTCTTTACAATGAGCCATTAAACCTGCTTTTCGAGGAGTTTAAAGACTATTCTCGTTACTTTGGAATTTTAAATGCGATTGCGGGAGGTGCAACTACCTTCAGCGAGATATCGTCGAAGAGCAAGGTCCCTCAGAATAAGCTCTCAAAATACCTGATGACCTTAGAGAGAATTGGAATAGTAAAGAGAATATATCCGGTCACTGAAAGGAAAGCAAAAAGAACCGTATATAAGCTTTCAGATAACTTCTACAGATTCTGGTTCAGATATGTTTATCCAAACAGAAGCTTTCTTGAGATGGATGAGGTTGATCCTGTCTTAGAAGAGATAAGAGGTGATTTTAACGCTTTTGTTGGTTTAGCGTTTGAGGACATCGTTATTGAGATGTTGAGCAAGAAATACAAAGCTGGAAGGTGGTGGTATAAGGATGTAGAGATAGATGTTGTCGGTATACGGAAAGATGAGGTAGTATTTTTTGAAGTTAAATGGAGAGATCTGAGCTATAAAGAAGCTCTTAAAATTTTAGACAAGCTGGAAGAGAAAAGTGAATTGGTTAAGATAGATGGGAAGAGGAAGTACGGTATAGTGGCAAGGAAAATCAGAGAAAAGGAGAAGCTGGAAGGATATTTCGTTTACGATCTGGATGATTTGATTAAAAGTTAAGAGTTTGAGTTGAGAGGATGGTTTTCGAAGATGTGTATTGTTGTTTTTATTCTGAGTTTTCCCATTTCTTTATTCCGCCTAAAACAGTTTTGAGGAGTTTATTTAGTCTTCAATAACGATTATATTTTTTCATCAATTTGTTTAAAATCGATATCCAGTTAAAAAATAGTTGTCTAATTACAGTTGCTGTGTGTATCAGATCTCGGGGGAGAAGAGTATACTTTTTAATTGGTTTCTGGAAGCTCTCTAACTTTGGATGAGACAATACATTGATGCTGAAGATAGAGTACATGCGATTGACACTTTTGTAAAGATGTAAAGAGTTAGATATTCTTCGTGTCTCTCTTTTACGAATCCCCTTATATTATTACGAGTTCTATTTCCATAAGCTCTTTAAGCGTTTATGACTGCAGTAAATACAGTATTTCACCAAATGAGGTAACAGGTGTGGAACGTTTTCTTCCAGCTATTATGGATTTTATTTTCTGCCTTCTTAACTCATTTCCGAGCAGAAGTTCTACCAAAACGCCTGAGTCGAGGTAAACTACATCCATAGAAACTTTAAATCACTTTCGTCTCATAAGCCTCCCAAGATTGTTTTCAACTTCTTTAGCCCACCTATCTCTCTTCTCCAGTCGTAGAAGAGGTAGTCAATGCAGCCGATGAATGTTGTTGCTGAGATTGCTAAACCTATTTTTGTGTAGCTAACCACTTCAGCAGGTTTCTCTTTAATTGAGAAAAGATGGATGTTTGTCCACAATCACTATGGTAATCGCTTGCTTAAGATCAATCATTTTGGAGGATATTCCTCACCCATAACATAAATCTTCTGAAATTCTCTTCCGGTGATTTGCCCTCTTCCGTTACATTGTCCTCAACGATATTATTTTCCGAGCCTAAATGAATGTGTCTCGGATATGTCTTTATATTCCTGTGGTGAGGGGCTGTGTCAATTCTGTATATCTTCTCACCCCTCTGCCAGTGGAATGAGAATTTATCCTCAACCGGATACCTAACATCTATCCACGAGTTGTCTATTAAGCTTAGTCTTATTCTGTCTGGATGAAGTTCAACACTTACTACCATATCGGAAAATTCATCGTTAACTATCTTAAGAAAAGTTAGATACCTCAGAAACATCAGATCTCCTCAATAAGCTTCCCGACCAGTTTTTTCATCTCCTCTATGTTATTCTTTAAAGCCAGAGCAGAAAGAAAATCTTCATAGGTTGGATGTTCTGGCAGTTCACCTCTCTCAATTTTTTTCTCTATCTCTTCAGGGTCTTTTACGCCGTACTTTAGAAGAATTTTTTTCAGCTCTTTTTTTTGCTCTATTATCTCCTTTGTGATGATTATAGGCACCCATTCACTCTTTAAAGCCATGTTTTATTCTTATCAGATTAAGTATTAAATGTTTCCTGATGGAGCAGTATGTGGATTCCGATAGGTTTAAACACTTGCAGGTAAATTCGATAACTTTTAGTTATAAGAAGTTTTTA
>QNCQ01000225.1 GCA_003645825.1 Fidelibacterota bacterium | reverse complement strand
TTTCTAAAGCGATATCCAGGTTGGATAGATGCAAAACAGGTAGATAAAATTATGCTTCTATTCCTCAAAGGAATGAAAGCGTATAGAGAAGTTTTTGCAAAACCAAACCATAAAATAAAACTAAACAGGGGTACCTTTATCTATGCTTGCTAATTTCAACAGAATTCTATTGCATTGCCAATTTGTTTTAATTGCGTTGCTACTTAATGAATAAAGATTTAAATTTGCACGTTCATTTAGCCCCGATAGCTTAATTGGTAGAGCAGCGGCCTCTTAAGCCGACGGTTCCAGGTTCGAGTCCTGGTCGGGGCACAATGGTTTTACATCGATAAATCACCAGGTTTTTATAAATAAAAGTTAGAACTTTCAGGTCGCTTGTTTTACTCTGCAAGAACTTGCAAAAAAGGTATGAAATCTTTCCCTGTCGATTTAATTACGTATCCCCGTAACGCTAAATTGTTTTTGTCGAATAAGCTCTACGATGAAAAACCGTGATATTTCTCAAGTGTGTATCTCAGATACTCCGACACTTTTTACTACTACCTGGTGTCTTTATCTAAACTCAGCTCTTTTTTAGTGTTGTTTACAATAATTAAAAACAAAAAGAAGAAAAGAGCCCAGGGTAAAAACGTATCTACGGGGTAAATTTCGAAGCTATTTTGACAAAGCAATTGAAATCTTTTGAGGTTAGAAAGCATAGGGAAAGGTGCCCCTGTTTAGTTTTGATTCATGCTCTAAACTTTACTAAAGATTTCTCTGTAGGCTTTCGTACCTCGCTATAAATCAGAAATCTCTGCTCCACGATAAAGTTTTCTGTAACCCTCTATGATCTCAGTAGTCCATACCTACCGCTTCCAAAATCCCGTTGAATTTTTTGTAAATATTCCTCATTTTTGTAAAGGGTGGAGGGATGAAAGATGTTAAACTCAAGGAAGTGGGTTGTGGTTGTCTTCTGGGGTCTGGGATTGTTGTTCTTCTCTCAGTGCGAGAAATTTAAAACTCCTTTAGAACTGCGATGGAAAACCTACTGCGAAAAGGTAGATTTTAAGAGAACTCCGAGGTATGCTGAAACTATTAAATTTTGTAAACGCCTTGCCAGAGTATCCAGATACGTGTCTTTCAAGAGCTTTGGGATATCTCCTCAAGGACGGAAACTACCACTTCTGATAGTGGACTTCGATAGATGTTTTAGCCCGTTAAGACAGAGAAGAACTGGCAAGGCTGTCTTACTTGTTCAAGCATGCATCCATCCAGGAGAATGCGATGGCAAGGACGCTGGGCTCATGTTTATAAGAGACGTTGTGATTTTCAGGAAGTACAGGAATCTGTTTGAGAATGTGACCCTTCTTTTCATTCCGATATTCAATGTGGACGGTCATGAAAGATTTGGACCATACAATAGAATCAATCAGAATGGTCCTGAAGAGATGGGATGGAGAACTACCGCACAGAATCTAAATTTGAACAGGGACTTTCTAAAAGCTGATGCACCCGAAATGCAGGCTTGGCTGAAGTTATTTTCCTCCTGGCTGCCAGACTTTATCGTAGATATACATGTTACTGATGGAGCTGACTATCAGTACGTTGTTACGTACGGAATGGAGACCAGGGAGGTTCTGGAAGAACCTCTAAGTAAGTGGAGTAAGGATGTCTTTCTTCCTGTATTTAAATCTTTGATGAAACAGAGAGGATATCCGACTATTACCTATGTGATGCCCCGGAAATGGGGTGATATTACATCAGGGATTGTCTGTGGAGTTATGCCTCCCCGGCTATCCAATGGATATGGGATAGTTCAAAACAGGCCTGTCCTCTTGATCGAAAATCACATGCTAAAGAGCTACAAGGAGCGGGTTCTGGCAACATACGAAATGCTTAAGTGTATTCTTGAAATTGTGAATAAAGAATACAAATCTCTGAAGGAAGCTGTCCAGCTCTCTGATAAAAGAAGTTCTACTATAAAACCTAAAGAAACTTATTATCTGAGGTACCAGGTTGATTTTAGCGATTCAACAATGATTGAGTTTCTAGGTAAGAAGTTTCACTACGAACAGAGTGAAATCTCTGGCTCGAAGTATATCGTCTGGGAAGATGACCCCTGTGTTTATCACATACCGCTGTTCGATAAAATTAAACCTGTGGATTCTATAAAGGTGCCATATGCTTACCTTATTCCTCCAGAATGGAGCAATGTAACAAAAAAGTTAACCTTGCATGGAGTAAACGTTAAATTTTTGGAGAAAGAAATCACTATCCCCGTGCACGTTTACAAGTTCTCGAATGTGAAATGGCGTGAAAAGCCTTATGAAGGGCGTCACCGCGTTAGTTTCTCAGCGGTCGATACTGTGGTTACGAAAACATTTCCAGCACGAACAGCTGTAATTTTCCTCAATCAGAGAACCAGCAAGCTTATCATTCATGCGCTCGAACCTTCTGGTCCAGACTCGTTTTTGAGATGGGGGTTTTTTGATGTTATTTTCGAGCAAAAAGAATACGCTGAACGCTACGTGCTTGAAAAGCTTGCCGCTGAGATGGCAAAAAAGAACCCTGACGTTTATAAGGAATTCACCAGAAAACTGAGAAAAGGCCCTTCATTCGCTGCAGACCCCTGGAAGAGGCTTCAGTTTTTCTACGAGCGTTCGCCATACTGGGATGAAAATCTGAATATATATCCCATAGGCAGAATTTTTGATCCCATTCCACTTCCGCTATAGTGAAGAGGTTTTATATAACCTTGAGTTTCTTAAGAAGGAGGGAGGAAAAAGTTATGAAGACTTTTAGGTTGGTACTGATGGTAGCACTGGCCACTGCAGTGGTTGCTTTAATGTGCTCCTCAAAGGAAAACCCAAAGGGAGGTGAAAAAAAGAAGGAGGGAACTAAAATGAGTCTGAAACTTACCAGCCCTGCATTTAGAGACGGAGAAAGGATCCCACAGAAGTATACCTGCGAGGGGAAAGACGTATCTCCTCCTCTCGAATGGAGTGGTGCCCCGGAGGGAACGAAAAGTTTTGCCCTGATATGTGATGACCCAGACGCTCCAATGGGTACATGGGTGCACTGGGTCGTATACAACATCCCTAATACTACAAACAGCCTTCCAGAAGCTGTACCCAAGGGTGATGTTGTTTTGGGGGGAGTAAGTCAGGGAATGACCAGTTTTGGATGGGTAGGATATGGTGGGCCCTGTCCGCCAAGAGGTCCTGCACACCGGTATTTCTTTAAGCTATATGCACTTGACACTTTGCTGAATCTGGAACCGGGAGCAACAAAAGAAAAATTATTGAAGGCAATGGAAGGGCATATTCTTGCTACGGCGCAGCTAATGGGTCTTTACAGTCGTTGAACTTTATAAGGAGGAGAGAGAAGTGAAATGTAGCGTTAGTTTTCTGCTATTTCTAGCAGGGGTGTTTCTGTTTATCTCTTTTTGCTCACGAAAATACACCTATCGTTATCCGGAAACACCTGAAAAACCTGTTTATGATACTATCCATGGGGTGGTCTTAGAGGACCCCTACCGGTTTCTGGAAGATTCGGAGTCTCCCTTCGTGAAAGAATGGACAAAAAAACAGAACATACTCACACTGAGAATCATAAGAAACTTGCCTTTCCGGGAGGAACTAAAGAAGAGAATCGAAAACCTGTGGAACTACCCACGGATGAGTGTACCTGTCAGGTATGGCAACAGATATTTTTATCTCAGAAATGATGGGTTACAAAACCAGTCTGTGCTATGCGTAAGGGAGGGCATCGATGGAGAAGAAAAAGTTCTAATAGATCCAAATAGTCTATCTGATAAAGGGATTATATCGCTTGACTGGTGGTATCCCTCTGAAGACGGGAAGTACGTTGCTTATGGATTGT
>QNCQ01000224.1 GCA_003645825.1 Fidelibacterota bacterium | reverse complement strand
TGGCTCTAGCGCTTTTTGAGGAGGGACAAAAAATCACCAAAGAAACCAGGATGGTTGTCTATCCGAAAGGAAAGTACAACGGCGAAGAACCTCCCTGTTGGGTTGCTGAGCAGATGTTCAACACTGATGTCATAATAGGGATAACGGTTAGCAGTATAACACATACCCATGCCCGTCGGAGAGCATGTGACGTTTTCAGGGCAAGAGTTGCGACTATGCCCGGGATAACAGAAGATATTTTTATAAGGGGCTTGCAGGCAGACTATATTAAGATCTCTGAGCTTTCCCATAAGCTTCTGAAATACTTCGAAAAAGCTAAAGTTGCCAGAGTTACAACTTCTTACGGCGCAGATTTTACAGTTGAGCTGGGTAATCCAGCCGAGGTATCGGATGGGTTATGTCACAAGCCTGGCATGGTTGTAAACCTACCCGATGGTGAGACAGAGTGTGCTCCCACAAATGCAAATGGGGTAGTTGTGGCTAATATAAGTGGTGAGCTGATAACCGAGCCCACAAAGATGGTTCTTAAGGATGGGTATATTGTGGACATTGATACATCTAATGAATCAGGGAAAAGGTTTAAAGAATTTATAGAGAATGCTAAAAAGGTAGATGGTAACAATAATGCTGAATTCATCGCTGAGTTTGCAATGGGGACGAACCCTGGAGCAAAGATAACTGGAAACATACTTGAAGATGAAAAAGTTCTGGGTACTGTTCATGTGGCTTTTGGTACAAATACCAGCTACCCTGGAGGGACGAATAATAGTTGTATTCATCAAGATGTGATATTGTTTGAGCCAACAGTGTGGTTCGATGATGAAATGGTTATGAAGGATGGCAAGCTTTTAATTTGAAGAGGGAACTATGTTTGATATTGAACGTGTGCGAGAGGAGTTTGCTTTTGTCGGTGAAAGCATTTACCTTAATAATGCAGCAACTACTCCCCTGGCTAAAAGGGTAATAGATGCTATGAATGAACATCTGACCCAGAGAAATGGTATAAACGTTAATAACTGGGACTGGATCCTTGAGAAGAAGGAAGAGCTAAGGATCCTTTTCGGGCAGATTATTAACGCCGAGCCCGAAAGAATTGCGATTCTTGGAAATACCACCCAGGGCATCAACACAATTGTTGCCGGTCTTGACTGGGAAGAGGGTGATGAGGTATTGTTGCCTGAGAATGAATTTCCTGCAAATGTGTACCCTTTTCTCAATCTCGAGAGAAAGGGAGTTGTTATTAGGTTTTTGAGGACTCCTGATGGAGGTTTAACTCCAGATATCCTTGAGGAGAACATTACGGAAAGGACGAAGCTTCTTGCTATGAGTTTTGTGGAGTTTTTGTCTGGGTATAAGGCTGATCTTGAACGAATTGGTAGAATTTGCAGGGAAAGAGGTATCATATTTTTTGTTGATGGTATACAGGGAATAGGGGTTTTGCCCTTCGATGTGAAGAAGTATAATGTCGACGCTCTTGCTTGTGGTGGTCACAAATGGCTTATGTGCCCTCAGGGGGTTGGTTTTCTCTATGTGACGGAGGAACTTCAGGAAAAAGTTAATCAAATGTTTGTTGGTTGGTTGAGTGTTGAAACACCAGACGATTTTTTGAACTACAGGCAGAGTTTGGCAAGGGGTGCAAGACGGTATGAGCTTGGTAGCTTTAATAGTGCAGGTGTAGCTGGTGCAGTTGAGGCGTTAAAGATGCTACTTAGGCTTGGGGTGGAGGTTGTAAGCAGCTATACGATGAGTCTTGTTGATAGGATTTATGAGGGTATTTGTGAGGATGGTTTGGTTCTTTATTCTAACAGGGATGAACGCTATCGGTCAGCTATAGTTACTTTTTATCCGCAGGAAAAGGACAAGACAGAACAGTTGATTAATTACTTGAAAAGCAATAATATAGAGGTCAGCTTGAGGGAAGGGATGGTGAGAGTTTCCCCACATTTTTATAACACATTTGAAGAAATTGATAAATTCCTTAGACTTTGCAGAGAATTTATCGGTGAGGAGAGAAAATGAAAACTAACAAATTAGCTTTACTGGTTATTGGACTTTTGATCGTTGTAATAGTTTTTTATCTGATCGGAACTTACAACTCACTTATCAGGCTTGAAGAAGAGGTTAATAGTGCCTGGGCTCAGGTGAGCAACCAGTACCAGAGGCGCGCGGATCTGATTCCCAATCTTGTAGAAACCGTAAAAGGATATGCCAGACATGAGCAGGAGACTTTCCAGGCCGTAACTGAGGCGAGGGCAAAAGCGACACAGATTACCATTTCTCCTGAGATCCTTGATAATCCGGAGGCATTTGGTAGGTTTCAGAAAGTACAGGGGGAGCTAAGCTCTGCTCTTTCGAGACTGCTGGCTGTTGCGGAAAATTACCCTCAGCTTAAAGCGAACGAAAATTTTCTTTCGCTGCAAGCTCAGCTGGAGGGAACTGAGAATAGAATTGCCGTTGAACGGAGAAGATTTAACGAGGTTGTCAGGCGATATAACACCCGTATAAGGCGATTTCCGACTAACTTGATAGCTGGTATGTTTGGCTTTGAGAAAAAAGCTTATTTTGAAGCTGAAGAAGGGGCTGAGAAGGCACCCAGGGTACAGTTTTAAATGAAGAACTTTTCTCTAAGGATATTGGTGTTGCTTACAGTGTTAATTCTGGCCAGGAGAGTTTTACCTCTTGATGTACCTCCTCTTAAGAGTAGAGTTATGGATCTGGCAGGAGTTCTTACTCCCAGTCAGATTTACAAACTTGAGGAGAAACTGTATTTATTTGAGAAACGAACCTCAAATCAGATAGCTGTTTTAACCATTCCGTCACTGGAGGGGGAAGATATTGAGGAGTATTCTATAAAAGTTGCGGAAAAGTGGAAACTGGGGGTAAAAGGTAAAGATAACGGGGTTTTGTTGTTAGTTGCTATGAAGGAGAGAAAAATACGGATAGAGGTTGGGTATGGTCTCGAAGGAGCTTTACCTGACATTCTCGCTTTTAACATAATAAGAAC
Source organism: Fidelibacterota bacterium (assembly GCA_003645825.1). Lineage (GTDB taxonomy): Bacteria > Fidelibacterota > UBA2242 > UBA2242 > B5-G15 > B5-G15. The sequence goes on along the minus strand of QNCQ01000224.1, from coordinate 877 downwards.
ACAGATAGCACCCTATTTCAAAAAGGGAAGATATTATGAGGGAATCCTGACGGGAGTAGAGTCAATAATAGATGCTATAAAAGGAGAATATGTAGCTGAGGCTCCGCCTGAGAGGGCTCATGAAACTGGTAAATCAATCGGTTCTTTGCTGACTTTTATTTTTTTGATATTACTTTTTTTGCTGCCTGGAAGGGGTAGAATGGGTTGGTTTTGGGCAGGAGTTGGAATGGGCTCTTTTTTTAGAGGAGGTAGAGGTGGCGGCTTTGGTGGGTTCGGAGGAGGCGGAGGAAGTTTTGGAGGAGGAGGTGCTTCCGGTGGCTGGTAGTCGGGTTTGCCATGGCATTAATAGATAAGTATTTTTCAAGGGATGATCTTAAAAGAATAGCTCAAGCTTGTGCAGAAGTTGAAAAGACAACCTCGGGGGAGGTTAGAGTAAGTATTTATAATAAAAAACCATGGCGGCTGAGAAAAAAGAGCGTTTTTGAGGTAGCCCTTGCGGAGCTCTACAGACTCGGGATGGATAAAACCAGGGACAGAACTGGAATTTTACTGTTTATCTTACTGAAGGATAGAGAGTTTCAGATACTTGCTGATGAGGGAATAAATAGAAAGGTTAGGCAAAACACATGGGATGAGATAGCTAATGGCTTGACCGATTACTTTAAAAAAGGTAGATATGTAGAGGGAGTTGTCGAGACGGTGAAAAAGATGGGGAAAGTTTTATCCACACATTTTCCACGAAAGCCCGACGATGTAAATGAGCTTAGTGATGAGGTAAGTGTAAGATAAAAGATTATATGGGGGATGTTAAGAAATGAAATATGTTTTGACGCTTTTGGTATGTTTGATGTGTTTGTTGATTGGTTGTGGTAAAATT
>QNCQ01000223.1 GCA_003645825.1 Fidelibacterota bacterium | reverse complement strand
TTGTTGATACAAAATTTTTTCATGCTTCGGTTGTCGTTCCAACTCCATTTCTGACAGTGGGAGCCTATATATCTACCTGGTCCATGGGAGATATGAAGGTTCGTACGGAATATTATCAGAACGGTACAGGGGAGATGTTTAATGCAGGAGATATGGTGATAGGTATTTCTGTGGCAAGGAATCTGACAGATCATTTTGCCATTGGAGGGACGATTAAATATATTCAGGAGAGAATATGGCATTGTGTGGCTAATGGGTTTGCGATTGATTTTGGCAGTATTTTTACGATTGATATCTGGAATGGCATCAGAATAGGGACTTCCCTTAGAAATTATGGAACTGAAATGCAAATGAATGGAAGAGATCTTTATCATTATCATGATCCTGACGAGACGATGGATGGAAATAATGAGAATATAATATCGGGGTATGTTACCAATAAATGGATGTTGCCTTTGAGTTTTAAGCTTGGCGTGAGTACCGATATTGTCAGAACTTCTCCTCTAAGGTGGACTCTTGAGATCGATGCAAGGCATCCGAATAACAACTATGAGAGTCTTGATTTTGGAACGGAGATTGAATTTAATAAGGTTTTCTTGATTAGAGTGGGTGTGGAAAGAGTTTTTCTGCGGGATGAGAAAGTTTCCTTGGGAGCGGGGTTTGGTCTGAGGCTACCCCCGAAGGTTAGGATAAATACCGGATTCGACTACGGGTTTAAGGATTTTGGAGATCTTGGATATGTTCATAGTTTTTCTGTGTGACTTGGTATATAATCTGAATCCGATAAGCGACAGCTTGATAAAGAGAACTATGTTATTTCTATCTGTTTTATTGTTTGTTGTAGGCTGTGTTCGCGATGTGGGTGATTCCACATCTGAGGTAAATGAGGTTTATTTGACCTATTGGTGTTCCCCAAATCAGCAGGAAATTGAGCTTGCCCAGAAGGTTGTTGAAATTTGGAATGATGAACACGATAGTGTTAAAGTGCGGCTTCAGCCTATACCTGCCAGTCAATCATCCGAGGAGGTTTTACTTGCAGCGATAGCAGGTGGAACTACCCCTGATATTTGCTCTAACATGTGGCCGGGAGCGATGAGTGATTTTATAAAAGCAGGAGGATTAGTCTGTTTAGATACATTTCCGGACTTTTATGATGTGATGCTATCCAGAGTACCGGATGATTTACTTGAAAGCTTCCGAGCTGAAGACGGCCATTTTTATCAGGTGCCGTGGAAGTGTAATCCTGTAATGATGGTTTACAATGTAAAACTTTTCAAGGAAGCGGGAATTGAGAAGCCTCCTGCTACGTATTCTGAATTTCTTGCGGCGGCTCGGAAAATTTCCAAGGATATTGATGGCGATGGTAAGCCGGATAGATGGATGGGGTACAGAGATATAAAGCCAATTTGGTGGCAAAGATTGTTCGACTTTTATCCGTTTTATATAGCTGCAACTGGTGGTGGGACCCTCTTTAAAAAAGGGAAGCTGATTTTGAATAATCCTGCTGCAGTGAAGGTATTCAGTTTTTTTCAGAGGCTGTATATGGAGAATTATTTTCCAAGGTCTACCCTTCAAGGGGATCAATTCCTTGCTGGCAACATAGCGGTTCAGTTCAGTGGTACATGGATTGTCTCATATATTGAAAGATTTAAACGTGAGGATTTTGAATATGATATTGCACCGGTGCCTGTGCCTGATGACTATAGGGGACCTGTTTACACCTATGGAGATCCTAAAAATATCTCTATATTCAGCACGACTCACTATCCGGGATATGCGTGGGAGTTTGTTAAGTTCTTGATTTCGAAGGCAAATGATCTGGCATTGCTTAGAAAATGTACGCAGATTCCGGTTAGAAAAGATTTGGTTACAGATGAATATTTTAAGGAGTATTTTAAGGAGAATCCCAAAATCAGGAAATTTGCAGAGCAGGCTCCATATACCAGAGGGGTGGATGGAGTTCCTGACTTGAAAGAAATATTTCACATAGTTTCTCTTGAGTATGAAGCATGTTGCATTTATGGAGTTAAGGAACCAGGTAAGGCTGTACAGGATGCAGAGCGTAATGCAAAAGTGGTGATGGAGTGGAATAGACAGTGAGAAAAACAGGTTTCCTGTTAAAAGAGGAACATAGTGGGTATTTAATGTCCCTTCCCTATGTAGTCTATTTTTGTTTGTTTGTAGCATTTCCGCTGATTTTTTCCTTCATCCTTGTTTTTCATAGATGGAATATTATAACGCCTATGGAATTCATAGGATTAGGTAATTTCGAAAGGTTATTTCATGATGTTCAATTTTTCAAGGCGCTGAGGAATACGGTTATATTTCTCCTCATACATATTCCTCTCCAGATTGTGGTAGCACTGTTGTTTGCCACGCTGCTGAGCCAACAAATAAAAGCAAAGGGTTTATTCCGGGCCATTTATTTTATGCCTGTTATTGTTTCCGGGGTTGTGGTTACTATACTATGGATGCAATTGTATAACTATGATGCTGGAATTCTGAACGTTTTACTGTCGAAACTGGGACTGAAAAGAGTTCCATGGTTAATAAGCCCTTCATGGGCAATGCCTTCCATCGCTATTATGGCAACGTGGAAAAATGTGGGTCTTTATATAGTTATTTTTCTTGTAGGGTTACAAAATATCCCCGGATACCTTTATGAGGCAGCTGAAATTGATGGGGCAAGCGGACTTCAGAAATTCTTTTATATCACGTTGCCGTCTCTTAATAGTGCTATGGTACTTGTGATTATACTGTCGACAATAGGAGGCTTTTCTTTGTTTATTGAGCCTTTCGTTATGACAGGCGGTGGTCCCATGAATAGCACTCTTTCTGCGATGTTGTATATTTACAATCAGGCGTTCTATTTTGGACATATGGGATATGCGGCAACACTTGGGTTTTCCTTCGCCATGATTGTTTTTGTGGTTATTATTATACAGAGGAAAATTGTGGAGAGAAAGTGAAAAAGTTTGTTGTTTATTTGGTCTTGATTGTTGGTGGGGTAATTTTCTTCTATCCGTTTTTGTGGATGATAATGGCAACGTTTCGCTCAGAAATAGATATAGGTTATCCCGGGCTCTTCGTGAAAAGCCTGACACTGCATAATTATGAGATTGTTTTTAAAAGAATTCCTATATTGAGGGCATTGTTTAATAGCCTTTTCGTTTCTCTGTCGGTTACAGCATCCGTTATTTTTTTTGGCTCGGTTGTTGGTTATGCTCTCTCGAGGTTAAAGTTTAAAATAAAGGGTCTAATTTTAGGTGTAATCCTTTTTACTATGGTTATTCCTTTTCAGATAACCTTGATACCGATGTACATTCTCATGGTAAAGTTTGGTTGGGTGGATACGTACCTGGCTTTGATTGTACCGGGTATGATAAGTTCCTTTGGGATACTGTTGTTTCGACAGTTTTTTCTCGATATACCTCAAGATCTTATAGATGCAGCTAGGATAGATGGCTGTAATGATTTTCAGATACTTTTTAAGATTTTCTTACCGCTTTCGAAGCCGGTGATGATCACAGTGGGAATATTTTCCTTCATGGCTACCTGGAATGATGTATTATGGCCAATGCTTGTTATAAGGACGCGGGAGCTTATGACCATGCCTCAACTTGTAACGCTGTTTTCCATCGGTGGAGAAGCTGAAGGTCAACTTGGACCTCAGCTTGCTGCTACTACACTTCTGGCTTTACCAATAGTAGTGGCATATGCTTTCTTTCAGAGGTATTTTATTGAAAGTATGGCAACGACGGGGCTGAAGGGGTAGTGTTTGGTCTGATTTACAAAGGTGATGGGATACTGAAAATTGAGGAGTTTGACCTGAGAAAACCGGGGAGAGAAGAGGTTTTAGTAAAGGTACTTGCATGTGGAATTTGTGGTAC
>QNCQ01000222.1 GCA_003645825.1 Fidelibacterota bacterium | reverse complement strand
TGTGGTGTTTGATAAAGGTAAATTAGTAGTATATTAGTCTAGGAGGGAAATGGAGGGGAGAATAAAAGATTATACCACTACAGTTCTAATACTAGAAAGTATCACCGATGGGGTTTTTATACTCAATAGTGATGGCAGGATAGAATATGCCAATAAATCTTCTCTTGATCTTCTTGGTGCTAGGTTCGATGAGGTTAAAGGGAAGTTTATAGATGAATTTCTAGTGGATAGCACCGAACTAAATAGGCCCGGCGTGTCAGAAGATGAGGAAGAGTGTCCGAGTTTGCTTGAAAAGCTTAGGAATGGGATTTTCAGGAACATAGAGTGTTATCTGGTCAACAAACAGAATGTGACTCCGGTGCTTGTCACTTTTAATCCTATTAAGAGTAAAAAAGGGGAAGTAGAGTACATTATAGTAATAGTGAATGATATTTCTGATATCAAAGCCATGGAAAAGGAGTTAAAGAAGAGTCAGGTTATAGCAGTTAGCCGGGACAGGCTTCGGGCGCTTGGAGAGCTGACTGTAGGCTTGATTCATCAGATAAGTCATCCCTTGAATGCCATGCATTTGCGGCTTGATATGTTGAAAAGTAGGCTAAAAGAGAAGGGTAAAATTTCTACGGATAAACTCCTTCCCTGCATTAAAGACATTGATAACATGATAAATAAAATGGTGAATATCATAAATAGCATGCGGCTTTTTGCCCAGCAGACAGAAGACAATGTTCTGGAAATTGTGAATATACAGGAAGTAATTGAAAATGTTGTTAGTATGTTTATGTATGAGCTGAAAAATCTGGACATAGAGCTGATTGTGGAACATAGAAAAGATATCCCTTATATCCTTGCCAATCCCCTGTTAATCGAGCAGGTATTGATAAACCTGGTCTCAAATGCGAGGGATGCTTTTATATATAATCCCAAAAAGAGGGAGAGAGATCGTCGTATTAGGATAAGGACAGGGGTTAATCCCGGTAAGTGGGTTGAAATATACGTTGAGGATAATGCAGGGGGTATTGATAGATCTGTTCTGGACAGGATATGGGAACCGTTTTTCACCACCAAGGAGATAGATAGAAATTCCGGGATAGGGCTGACAATGTGTAAGAATATCGTCGATTCCCTTGGGGGGAACATAAAAGTAGGGGTTCGAGATGGTGAGGGTACCATATTTAAGGTTATCTTGCCGATTGAGCAGAAAAGTGAGACTCAGGAATTGAGAAACCTTATTGAAATTTTTCATAGAGGCTAAGGAAATGAACGGAGTTAAGCACGATATTTTTTACAATATTGCCCGGTTGATGCTTGAGGATGTGAGCTGGGAAGAACTGTTTGAAAGTATTTTCAATATACTGAGGGATTCCATCCCGTATACTTCCGGGACCCTTTTTATTTACGATGAAGGAAAAGACAGGCTGGAGGCAGAATATACCCGCGGAGATGAGATAGTCGATCTGGCTGAGGATTTTGATTTCGGGAAGGGTAAAGGCGTGGCAGGTTGGGTTGCCAGCTGTAAAAGGCCTGTTGTGCTTCCGTCATTGAAAAGAGCGAGGGCTGGTAAAGAAGGTAAATTTTTATCCTTTCTTTCCATCCCGCTCTGGATAGAGGGACGGTTGATTGGCGTGATAAATCTTGCCCATCAAGAGGCAAATGTTTATAGGCCAGATTTTATAAGGGATTATGAGGCTCTGGGGAGCTACATCACGGTATTAATTGAAAAGCTCAGGATGAAAAATGAGTTCCTGAAGCAAAATAAAATGCTAAGGGAGGTTTTAGATAAACTGAAGAAGATGCAGGACAGACTGGTAGAGAAAGAGCGAATGGCAGCCATTGGGGAGATAGTAGTAACTGTTAATCACGAAATAAACAATCCTCTTACATCCATAATTGGGATAGCGGAAATACTTGATTATTCTTTGCCTTCCCTGAGCCATGAGAAAATAAGGGATAGCATTAAAGCCATACTAAACGAAGCGAAAAGAATTAAGCGGGTCACTCATAGGTTGGCCCGGCTTAAGAGTTCGGAAACCGGAAGTTATCTTGGCTCCATAAAAATGATAAAACTACCCAAGGATTAGTAGGTAAGGAAATTTTTTTATAGGAAAATCTTTCCTCTCAGTGATAATTACTTCCTTTGTTTAAGCAATTGAACACTTTTCGTTCGGTTTAGATCCGACTTAGATATTGGGATGTCCTGTATTGTTTTGGTCATCAAGGTGTTGTAGCGATTGAGTTTATCTGGTAATGAGGAGATGTTTTGGGCTTTTCTGGCAACGTTATTGCAAAGATAGATAGTGTGTGATGTAAAAGGTGATTTGAGATGGATATAAGATTTGATGAGTTAAAAGAAACATTAAAGTCTCAGGAAAGGAAGCTGGATGTAATATCGAATAATCTGAGCAATATCAACTCCACGGGGTTTAAACGGGAGCTGGTATTCATTGAACTTTTGAGAGATAAGGATAAGGATCTGGTTTCGATGAAGATTGTTCCGGATTTCAGAGAAGGGCCTCTGGAAAAAACCGATAATCCCTTGGATTTTGCTATTAGTGGCCGTGGGCTGTTTGCGGTTATTAAAAGCGATGGAGAGGAAAGATATACGAGAAATGGACACTTTAAAGTGGATGAGGAAGGCTTTTTGGTAACGCCAACAGGTGAGAAGGTTCTTGGGAAAAGTGGCCCTATTAATGTTTCTATTGATGGCTTAAAACCAGGGAAGGTTGAAGTCTCTCCATTCGGCAGGATTTATGTTGACAGTGAGTATATTGACGACTTCAAGATTGTTGACTTTGAGGATTACTCGGTTTTGAGGAAAGATAGGGAGGGTTTCTATTACGCGGGGAATAGAAGCGGTCTGAGAGAGGTAGAAGAACCTCACATAATTCAAGGCACCCTGGAAGCTTCTAATGTAAATCCTGTGGATGAAATGATAGAAATGATAACACTCCACAGGCATTTTGAATCAACTCAGAAGGCTATTAAAGCTCTCGATGAGCAGCTCAGAAAGACGGTAAATGATGTTGGTAAATATAAAACAGCTTAGTGGGGAGGTTTGGTTATGTTAAGGTCTTTAAGAACGGCAGCTCTGGGAATGTCTGCTCAGCAACTAAATATAGATATCATATCAAATAATCTTGCGAATGTGAATACAAACGGTTATAAGAAAACCAAGCTGGAATTTCAAGATCTTCTGTATGAAACCCTGAATGTGGGTAATAGTGAGAAGAGCGAAGGCTTTGAAAAACCTGCGGAGATACAGATAGGGCTTGGTAATAGGGCGGTCTCCACGTATAGATCCTTTTCTCAGGGTGAGATTGAGCAGACCGGGAACCCGCTTGACGTTGCCATTAATGGGAGAGGCTTTTTTCAGGTTCAAAAACCGGATGGGACGATAGCTTATTCCCGGGATGGTGCTTTCAGGGTTAATGCTGATGGTAATATTGTCAATGGTTCGGGGTACCTTCTGTATCCTGAAATAGTAATCCCGGAGAATGCTTCAAGTATAAAGATTGATAAAAATGGTGTTATTTATGTTTTATATGAGGATCAAGCTGAACCAGAGGAGATTGGTCAGATAGAGCTTGCGATGTTTATGAATCCTGCAGGGTTGAAGCCTATCGGTGAGAATTTGTTTGTTGAAACTGATGCTTCTGGCAGTCCTGTGTTTGGTACTCCTGGTGAAGAGGGGTTTGGAGAATTGCATCAGGGTTATCTGGAAAAATCCAATGTGGATGTTGTTCAAGAAATGATAAACCTGATAGTTGCTCAGAGGGCATATGAGGTTAATTCAAGGGTTGTAAGAACCGCTGACGAAATATTAAGAATGACGAATGCTCTTAAAAGGTAAAGAATGATTAAAAGAGTTTTTATCGGATTGATATTTCTGGTACTGGTTAC
>QNCQ01000221.1 GCA_003645825.1 Fidelibacterota bacterium | reverse complement strand
TCGTGATGTATAGTTTCAACTAATTGCCCGGCAAAACTATAAATTCTTATTTCACACCTTTCAGGCAAGCCATAAAACTTTATCATCTTATCATTATCAACAAAACCAGATTTTACGTAAAATGGATTAGGAACCACATACACTTTTCCCATCTTTTCTACACTGGCTAATTCCCTCGTGTGCTCTGTAATATTTGTTTTACCACTTTGATAACCATTTTCATCAACACTTGTTACTGCATAGTACTTTGTAGTGCCTAATTTAAATGCAGGATCATCATCTATGTATTCATATAGCCCATCATCATTCAAACCTTCACCAACATTCAGCGAATCCAGTAGTTTCCAAGGACCATTCTTCCTTTCTGATCTCCATATATAATATTTTACGAGCCTACCGGTAACATCATTCGGAAACAAGTTTTCAAACTCTTCCGGAGTTCTCTTCCATGTAATTTTAACTTTACCGTCACTTGTGTTAACTATATTTAATACAGGAGCAGGAGGCGGTACTGGTATATTCTTATACTTCCATGGATTTTTTGATGGTCTAGGGTTATCCTCTGGGAAAACAATTACTTCCGGAATTTTATTCTCTGGATCCCACGGTAAAGGTCTCCCTATATACGCTTCTTGCGCTTTATGAGCTACCTGGTTAACCGTAATTATTGAGTCAGAATTAACGTAATCAGGATAACCAAATTCCCCTAAGTAATCATTTGTCATTAATACCGTATCTATCTCTGTATCGGCATCATATTCTGTATCATGGTCAGTTTCTTTTAATATTATCGGCCTATGAAGCGTCCTAACTTTGAAAAATTGCTTATCTCTTTGTCCACCGCAACATATTTTAGTATCAGTTGCTCCATAACCTATCACTGTTGCATATGCAAATTCAAGGCTATCACCCGGTTTTAAAACATACGGACCAAAACCAATGTTTAATTGTGTCCCATTATATGATTCATCCCATTCAAATCGCGCTCTTCCATACCACGTTTCACCATCTGGAAGTACATACATATTACCATCCGATGGTACTCCTTTTGGAACTCCAACTTTACCATATACTGTCCACCATCTCTCGTCCATATCACAAGCTCTATCCTTAACTTTAACAACAGAAGAACGAGGTGTCCCGGTCTTCATATTCCACGGCTGCTTTATATGACCATTCTCATCCAATTCGAAATACTCTCCATTTGCATCTTTTAACAAATTATACAAAGTAGGATCTCTATTAGGATCATTTGGATTTAGGTTTGCTAAATGGTTTGTGTCCCAAAACAATAAACATAATCCAGGACAACCAGCACCTAATAGACCTCCACCATTTAACTTAGTGGTGGCGAACTCCATAAAATGATCAGGGTCCGGTTCCGGCTTAAATGCCCACCATTCTCTATCACTATCTTCAGAACCTGTATGTACTGTAGTGTTGAACAATAACCAGTAATCTGGATCAAAAGACCAACGTAGGTCTTGCCTATAAATCCCCTGATATTCATCATAATACCAGCCTATATAATGTTCTCCTCTTGAAGGTGGATACCATCTGTTAAATCCCAACATACTCGTTGCAAATGAATGACTAATATGAAACAATACATCCACGAGATCTTCATCTGGTTTACCATCTCCATCATGATCCATCTCAATCGTTGATGTATCACTGTCAGTATTACCATCGTAAACTAATAGGTATTCATAAATTATCATATCATCATAATCTGGATAGCTCCACGCTCTTGAAGTTCTAGTAACAGTTATACCAACAGGAGTAGCCCATTTTGCTATTATTATCTCTTCAGCCTCATCGGGATTAAAATCAGGATTTATATCGCCATTAGGTAATAAGGGATAATTCTCAATTTTTTTCATGGATATTGGAAAACTCCATGTACCGTATGGTTCTTGTGTCTGAGTTCTCTCACCGGTACCACCACAAAATGCATAAATCCTTTCTTCCTTTGTATGCTTACTCCTTAAATTAGCAGATATAAACACTCCGCCACCATGCGACATGTGATGTCCATAATAATACTGCCCATCAATATAAGTTTCTGAATATTTCGGCCACTCGAACAAATATTCTCCAGGTCCTGGCCACTTGCATATTATCCAAGGGCGGGAAATTACACCATCATTATACAACGTTTCCCTAATCATACCTCGCTCATGATATGCGCGCTCCCTTGTCCCAACCACCTGTGCAATCGAAGGAGTATATACTACCAAAAATGTAGCAATTACGTTTACAAACATAACCATTAGATTAAATCTCTTTTTGAACAACATCGCCCCTCCAGCTTATTAAAAATTGAAAGTTATTCCCACTCTATAATGCCTTGGCTGATTACTAATCAAATATGCATCAAGACTGGTTATAAATGGATAAAAATCATTATCTGTTAAAAATTCCTCTAAAGAAATTTCACCACTTTCATATTTTACATATCTTTCCACAAACTCACCACCCTGCATTGAGCCAAATACTCTATCATAATTGAAAACCATGTAGTTCAACATATTATAACCTTCAAAGAAGAAGGTGGCTTTAACATTATCTATTTCAAAAGTTTTAGCTATCCTAAAATTTAAACGATGTTCATTGGGAGTTCTTTTATTCATTCTCAATCCTAATCCTTTCTCATCATAAGTGAATGGCCTGCCACTCAAGAACCTGTAAGTAACATTCACATTTGTTCCCCCTATTAGTTTAATACCATCTGGAATTAGTAAATTTAAACTAGCAACAATTCTATGTAACCTGTTATAGTCTAAATAAATATCCTCCGGTGGATTTTGTACAGTTAAACCTGGATCAGCTTCATAATATCTCGACCTCGCACCACCACCTCCAATATCTTCAGCTGCTTTTCCTTTATCAGATTCATAGTTATATTTTACATAACCAGATATATCACCATAACTTTTCTCAAGACTTACATAAAACCCCTTTACATCAGCATATTCTCTATTATCAAAGGTATAATAGAAATAACCATTTACATCCTCATAATATGAATACTGGATCAAATTGCTCACGTCTTTCAAATAAGCACTGACATTGAGATTAAATCCTCCAGGTAATATTCTGGAAATACCCATATCATATGATATTGTCCTCATGGGCTTTAATCTTGGATTTCCTAACTCATAGTAGTTAGGTTCAGTCTTATTAACAGTTATAACATTAGTATAAATCCTTTCAAATAGTGGTCTTTGTAAGAATACACCATAATTTAAATACAAGACAGATTTTTCAGAGATCGGAAATGACAAACCTATTCTTGGTTCTAATAGAGAAGTAAATTTCGTTTTTTCCTTTTTTGCCTCTTCTTTGTTTATAACATTCGTAGTCCCTTCAACTCTATAAGGAGAAAATTTATCCGCATAATATTCAGTATTAAAATTGTAGAAATCATATCTCAATCCAATATTACCGATCATACCATTCAATTCTATTTTATCCTGAATAAATATTGCTCCTTCATAAGGATATTTATGGTAAACATCCTCTTTGTAAGTATTTTCAGAGCTAGCGTCAGACTTATTATATACATATAAATCATAATATTTAAACTGCAGACCTGCAGAAATGAAATTATACACATCTATTTGACTGTTTAGTCTTGTTGAGAGATAATATGTTTTTACATGGGAATTATCTCTTGCACTTAAAATTCTACCCGTTGCATATCCTGTCGGAGCAGTATAATGCCTCCAGTTTAAACTCTCATTATAATACGAAAGATATTGATCATCACCCAACACGTCAATTGTCGTTTTATCCTTTATGTTTAAATGATTAAGATCAGCTTCAAAATATGAAGAACTACTCAATACTAATTTGTAATTAATACCTACCTGATATGTATTTCTAACATATTTTGATACATCCAATAT
>QNCQ01000220.1 GCA_003645825.1 Fidelibacterota bacterium | reverse complement strand
ATACACCTGAAAATCGGGTCAAAAGCGAAGAAAATAATTTCACCTTTATCTTTTTTGACCCACACAAGTGCTGGCCTGTTTGAGAGTAATTTCTCCCTTTCTATATATCCGCTTAAGAGAATTTTCTCTTCGGGAAAAGAGCCTATAACTCTCCTATCGATGCTGGTGAACATGGGAATAGTTGTGTTGAATACAGCATCTCCTCTGTAGTAAACTCCAATCTCGCTTCCCACACCGAACGTCAGTGGGTGATTGCTTTCGAGATTAATCCGCACCAGGCATCCCGGACAGTATAAACCCTTCTTCTTTAGGTTGCTGGCAATATTTCGGATAGGTAGTTGGAATTCTTCACTACTTTTTTTGTCTTCAATTTTCAGTATTCCCTCAAATAGGCTTGTCGAACTCGCCCAGGTGATTATCCGTCCACCTTTGGATAGAAATTTGAGCAGGTTGTTTAAGCCTTCTTTTTCCATACCCTTCGTGTATTTGGGTGGATAGGAAGGTAGCGATTTTCTGCCATCGGAATATTTGTATTTGCCTTCCATCAGGATAGATTTTTCTTGATCCGGGAAAATTATGATATGGTAGCCATTGAAGAGTTTACTATTTTTTAGCTCGTGCGGACGTACAACTCTGTATGGTATTGAATACTGATCAAAAAGAAATCTTGTCCAGCCTGCATCCATGTCGTGAAAGTATGTTTCTACTAGGAGAATTCGAGGTGGAGAAATTTTTTTTAGGTTTTCTGGGAGTTTTCTGCTCTTGATAAAGACTGGCTCTGCAGTGTTTCTTGTTAGGATATTCTTTATTGTTTTTGAGTCTTCGGGTTTTTTGATTATTACTAAAAAATCGCCGTTCTCTGCGGTGATGTCTTCTATACAGGATTTTTTCATTACTCTTGTAACATTTAATCCTTCCTTGAGGGCTTCGAATACGATTTTATAGCTTCCATTCGATCTGGCGGGGAGAAGCACAGCTGAGAATTCTTCTGGGATGTTATACTTAATGGTATATTCTTTTTTAATTTCGGTCAGATATTTTTCTTTGATGTTAACTTTCTCGTTTATTTCGTAGACTTTAAGTCCCATGTGGAGTGGTAATGACCAGCTTGTGATATCGTACGGTTTTATTATCTTGCCTCCCGGGGTATAATGTCTTACAGGATATTTTTGCACTTCAAGGACTTCCTTTATAAAAGCTCTAAACGGTTGGCTAAGCGGTATGACTATGTCACCTTTCTTAAAGACGATACTGTTTATTTCTCTATCTTCTGTAAGCTGATAAACTTTAATACCATGTTCCCGCATCAGATTAACCAGGTTTACAAGTTCCGTTTTATCCTTCTGGTTATAAGGAAAGATATAGTAATATGGGGGTTCGGTCTTTCCCCGGGCAACTTCCCTTTTGCAGAGCAGGTTTCTGAACTGCAGGATATCTTTTTTGTATTTTGAAGCTGTTCTTAATATTGATAAGGTTGATTCGATCTCATATTTCACTATATCTTCAAGTCTCCACCAGCCTCCTCTCCAGATTAGAGGCATTTTTATGCTCTTTTTATATTCGGATAGACCCTTCCCTGAAACTCCCAGCTCATTTGGCTCTACGTAAACGGGAGTTGCAAGTTTCGCACTGGCGCTTTCTGTTAGCATAGCGATGACACCTTTCCAGAGGCAGGTTTCCGTCGATCCAGGCCAGTAGTCATCGAAGAGATAGTTCTGTGCTACACCAGCAAGGTTTTTATTGGTCATATCTCTGAGCATATGTGAGCCAAATATGGTAGTCCAATTCCAGAGCTCCGCATCTATATTTTCAGCGATAGGATCGTGGGCGGGAGGAACGAAGTACCTTACTCCACGGCTTCCCATCTGGTGTTTTTCTACCATTACTTGTGGGAACCAATCCTGATTGTAAATTTTAGCTATAGCTTTGGTGTCTTCCTGAGTGAGCATAATAAAATCTCTATTGTTGTCATGGCCGACGTATTTGTGGTAAATTCCTGGCAGCGGTGTTCCTTCGTATTTTGTTCCTTTATATCTCCTGTAGTGTTTTACTACCATATCCATACCATCGGGATTGTGACAGGGGACTGCCATATAGACTACGTTATTCAGCATGTTTTTTATCTCGGGGTTCTGACTGGTTGTCAGTTTGTATACTATCAAAGGCAGTGCCTGTGAAGGACCGACCTCATTTGAATGCATTGAGAGTGTAGCAAGGACAAAAACTTTTCCTTCCACCGTGTACTTTTTTAGAGTTTTTTCATCAAGCTCGGGGTTGAGTGCTAATTCTCTGTTGATAAATCGTAGCTGTTCGAGATTGTTTATATTTTCCGGGCTTGAGATGAATAGCAGGTACATTGTTTTTCCCATAGGAGTATGTCCTATACTGATCATTTTTACCATCTCGGATTCACTGTCCACTTTTTTTAAATATCCAATCAGTTGTTCGTAGTCGATTAGATTTCTGTTTGAGCCCGGGACAAAGCCAAAGTACTTTTCTGGTGTTGTGATTGCAAAAAGGAGTGTTGAGTATAAGATTAAAAGCACTAGGGTGATCGATTTTAAAAGTGAACGTGATTGCATTTTATCCCCTCCTTCAAACATTTCTTCAGAATTGATTTTATTTATTTTTTCTGTAAAAAGGTAAGAAAAAATAAAGCATTTGTGGGAGGGTAAAGAGGGGATTTCTTTTATTGTCTCGAGTTGTTTGAAGGTATGCTTCCATCTGTTTGGTTGCTTTTGTTTTAGAATTTTAGAAGCGCTTTTGATCTGATATCCTGGCGGGTATCATGTATATGGCTATTTAGAAATTTTGTTGATAATTGTTAATTTTATTCGGTATTTTGAGAGACGTTTGAAAAAGAGAGTGGTTGAAGATAAAGTCTCCGATAGCTCTGGACGGGGTGATTAAGCGTGATTCGGGGCAACTTCAGCAACTAAACCTACATTTTTGAGGAAATGGGCAAAGTCTTAAAAATAGTGCTGATATTCTTTTTTACCCTTTTCTTTGTAGGGGTAGCCGGGATATATCTTCTGTTTCATGCTGAATATTGGGAAAATTATTTCATTGATTTCGCAAATAAGCAGTTAAGTAGAAACGGGATAAAGTTTGTTACACACGGGGTAAAGGGGAGTGTTTTTACGGGGCTGGAGTTCAAGGGTGTGGAATTTTTTTCTGTAGCCGATGGAAGGTTATTATTCTCGGCTGGCCATCTGACAGTGAGATATAAACTTTTTTCTCTCTTTAAGAAACATCCCGAGATAGGAAGTCTGGTGCTGGATAGCGTGAGGGTGTTTTTCCCGCATGTGTTGAATCTTCCCTCGGAATCGAAAGGATCTGCCGTAGCCTCAGGGGGAAGCGGGAAGGGGGTTAAAGTAGAAAGAGTGAAGATAAATGATGCTGTTGTGATAGGCGAGAAAGGTAGATGGATCGATTCCTGTTATGTAGATGGTGGTCTTAAACTGTTCGGTGATTCTCTATGTGTTTATGTTAAGAATGCCTGGGCGAGATTGGTTGAGTATGGTGAGTTTGTAGAAGTTAAAAATAGCAGGTTGTCATATCGAGCCGGGAGAGTGTATCTGGGAGAGTTTTCTTTTCGGAACCGAAGTACTACAGGGGATATAAGGGGTTTTTATAATAGCCAGTTGTCGAGGGGAAACTTTTTGATGAAACTGAATAATGTGGTTTTCAGTGAACGTTTTACCGGCTTGGGCAGGTATTTTGATAGAGGGGATCGTTTAAATTGTGAGATAAAAGTTTTGCTGGATACGGGTTCAGTGTACGTTCGGGGTAAGTTTCATGGATTGTACTTAGGTAAAGCGGTGGAACAAGGGGTGATTGAGGCATGGGTAACATCCGATAGGATTAAGGTGGATACAATTAGTATAAAATCAGGAGGGGAATGGATTTCCGGGAAGGGGGTTGTGATCAGGGATGATACT
>QNCQ01000219.1 GCA_003645825.1 Fidelibacterota bacterium | reverse complement strand
TTTTGATATTAAACAGATAGGATTGTTCGCGTGGTTTCCTTATGTCGGTGCAGCTACCGGAGCAATAGCAGGAGGATGGATTGCAGGAAGGATAATGCATTTGGGGTTTACGGTTAACACCGCTAGAAAAACCGCTATCACCCTTGGGGGTATTATAATGATACCTTCTCTATTACTTACTTCGTTGGCTAGTAGTCCAACCATTGCTGTTATTCTTATTGCGATTGCTTTGTTTGGCTTTCAGGTGTCTATTAATAATATACAAACATTACCGAGTGATTTTTACGTTGGGAAAAACGTTGGAACTGTAGCAGGTTTAGGTGGTACCACAGCAGCTATAGGAGTAATTATTACAACTTATCTAGTTCCCTTTCTGACAAAAACTTCCTATACCTGGTTTTTTGTTATGGGCGCTGCTTTGGTCCCTGTTAGTATACTCTGTGTTTTCGTTTTTGGTGGAAAAATAACAAGATGTGAAAAAGGAATTTGTAAATGAAACGTGAAGGGGGGACTTGTAATGGTAACAGATTATCATGTTAAAGAAAAGAATGTAGAGTGGGAGGATCTGGGTGGAGGAGTTTCGAGGAAAGTACTGGGATATCAACCTAATTTAATGGTTGTAAAGGTTAATTTTAAGAAAGGGTCTGTCGGAACTCCACATAAACATTCTCATGAGCAAATTTCCTATGTTTTAAAAGGTAAATTTGAGATAGAGATAGATAATAAAAAGGAAATTCTTGAAGAGGGGGATGCTTTTATAGTTCCACCGAATGTGTTGCATGGGGCGGTTTGTTTGGAGGATGGAACTTTGATCGATACCTTTTCGCCTATGAGAGAAGATTTTATCAAAAAATAAAAATTTTGGGGTAGGTTGTATGGATAGATATGAAGTAATAAATGCGCTTGAAGAAAAAGGGATAATAGGTGTCATAAGAGCAAGGGAAGGTGAGGATATAGCAGGTATTATTAATTCTCTGATGGAAGGTGGTGTTAAGGCTTTAGAAATAACTATGACTACTCCTAAGGCAATTGATGTTATTGCAAAATTATCTGATGAAATACCTGAGGATTTTATAATAGGTGCAGGGACTGTTTTGGATTCAGAGACGGCACGCTCAGTGATTTATGCTGGAGCTAAATTTATTGTAAGCCCAGTTTGCAAGAAGGAAATAATAGAAACGGCACATAGATACGACTGTGCTGTGTTTCCCGGTGCATTTACCCCAACAGAAGTTCTAACTGCTTGGGAAAACGGAGCAGATGCAGTAAAAATATTTCCTGCTTCAAGATTAGGGCCTAAGTATCTTAAAGATTTAAGAGGTCCATTCCCATGGATTAAATTAACTCCAACAGGAGGTATAGATTTAAAAAATATCACTGAATTTATTAAGAATGGAGCTAGTTTTGTTGGTGTTGGGACTTCATTGTTGAATAGAGAATATATAAAGAACAGAGATTGGAAATCATTAACAGCGATTGCAAAAGATTTTATCGAAGCAGTAGAAATGGCAAGAAAGGAGTTGAATTCATAAAGATATTGGGGGTAAGGTATGGAAAAAGCATTTATAACCTTTGGTGAGATTATGTTAAGGCTGTCGCCACCAAATTTCAAGAGGCTATTACAAGCTGATGTGTTGGAAGTGAATTATGGTGGAAGTGAAGCGAATGTTGCAGCTTCACTGGCTATGTTTGGTAATCGTGTTAGATTTGTTACAAAGCTACCAGATAATCCATTAGGTGATGCTGCGTGTAGGTATCTTAAAAGTTTAGGTGTCGATACATCTTTTATAAAAAGAGGTGGGAAAAAGATCGGTATATATTTTCTGGAACATGGAGCGTCAGTGAGACCATCCAAGGTAGTATATGACAGAGCAAACTCTGCAATATGTGAAGCAAAGAGAGAGGATTTTGATTGGGAAAAGATATTTAAAGGGGCGATATGGTTTCATATATCAGGGATAACACCAGCGTTAAGTGATTCATTGGTTGAGATAAGTATAGATGCAGTGAAAATAGCGAAGGAGAGAGGACTAACTGTTAGTTGTGATTTGAATTATCGAAAGAGGTTGTGGAGCAGAGAAAAAGCAAGGGAGGTAATGGGAGAGATAATAAAATATACTGATTTGATAATAGCGAATGAAGAGGATGCTGCTGACGTATTTGGAATAGAAGCAGAGAAAACTGATGTAATTTCTGGAAAATTGGATGTTGAGCATTATAAATCAGTAGCTTCCCAGTTGTTAAAGGTTGGAAGTGCAAGTATGGTGGCTATAACACTAAGGGAAAGTCTATCGGCATCTGATAATTATTGGTCTTCGCTATTTTATGATGGTAATGAATTTATTTTGAGTAAGAAATACCACCTGCATTTGGTTGATAGGGTGGGTGGAGGTGATAGTTTTGTGGCTGGATTAATACACGGGTTGAACAAATTTTCAAGTAAGAGGGAAGCGGTTGAGTTTGGTGTAGCAGCCTCAGCGTTAAAACAAACAATACCAGGTGATGTAAACCTAGTGTATGAAGATGAAGTATTGAATATAATGAAAGGTGATGTTTCGGGTAGGGTTCAGCGATGAGGACTTTTATGATGTTGAAGTGTTTATTTTTGACTCGAAACTTTTTAAAATCAAATATAACTAAGGATATGGGGTTAGAATATGAGGTATCCAAAGCTTAAAACAATAATGATTTTAACGCTTATTTTTAGTTTCCCCCTTTTTTCGTTTTTGTATTCAGCGGATGTTGGAAAGATCTCGGGTACTGTTATGGATAAGAGAACAGGAAAAGGTTTGGCTGGTGCTAATGTCATAATTAAGAGTAAATGGGAAAATGGTGAGAAATATAGTGTCGATATTCCTATGGGAGCGGCTACGGATGAGAATGGGAAGTTTTTTATTCTAAATGTTCCTCCCGGAGAATATGATATAATGGTGTCGTTTATTGGGTATAGGTCAGTAATTAGAGAAAGAGTGAAAGTATTTCCGGATAAAACTACTTTCGTAGACTTTTTAATGGAAAGAGAAGTTCTGAAAGGGGAGGCTGTAGTTGTCGTAAGTGAGAAAGTGGATGTGGTAGATAAGGACCTTACTGCAACGAGAAGTAATTACGAGATGGGTGTTATACAAAATCAAGCAGGTATTGATAATGTTAGTGATGTTTTATCTTTGCAAGCAGATGTTGAGAGTGGTCATTTTAGAGGTGGTAGAGAGGGGGAAGCGGACTTTTTTATCGAGAATGGTTCTATTTTGAATCCATTAAATAACAGTCAGGCATTTAATCCTATAGCTGTTGCTTTAGAGCAGGTACAGGTTTATACATCCGGTTTCAGTGCTGAATATGGAAATGTTCAGTCTGGCGTTGTGAATATGATTATGAAGGAAGGTAGTAAAAATAGGTGGAATACTACGTTATCAATTAAAAGTGATATCGGGAATGAGAAAGTATTTGGCGGAAATGTCTATAGCGAAGAATACAATAAATATTTTAAGCTCCTTAACAATACTCAGGTGTGGGCGGATAGTGCTGATCCGGCGACTGGTTCGCCTCTTTGGAGTTATTTTGGAATTAGATTCCCTGATAATTATATGCCTGAGGAGGAGTGGTCTGGTTTTCCACCAAGAAAGGTAAGGCCAAACAGAAATGATACTTTAAGAATTGCTAATTTGATGAGGATACTATGGCTACAATCGATTCATCATATGGGGATGAGTTTTAATACACCTCATTATATAGTTGAAACAGCTACTGGGGGCCCGGTTTTAGAAAATGTAACTATGTTTCTTGCTGGTCAGGTCGATATAGATCAACCATTCTTACCTACACCCTGGCCAGATAGAGGTTATCAATTGATGGGCAATATCGTATATTCAGATCTTAAACAGAAAATAAAATTAATGTTTAATTATGATTATAATTTTGAAAATGACATAACTAGTAATTATAGAAGATGG
>QNCQ01000218.1 GCA_003645825.1 Fidelibacterota bacterium | reverse complement strand
GATGACCTTAAAAGGAGCCCAGACCTCTATGAGCTGGTATTTCTGGAAGCTTCTGGAAATATAACGGAAAAAAACATTATCGAGTACGCTCAATCCGGCGTGGATGTCGTATCCGTGGGGTGTATTACTCATTCCGTGAAAGCAAAGGATTTTACTCTACTTATAAACTAAAGAGTATTAAATTTCCACTGTGGAAGCGGAACCAATTTATCTCGACTACAACGCAACGACACCACTGATAGAACCTGTAAAGAGGGCCATGCTGGAGACGTTAGATGAGTTTGGAAACCTATCAAGCTCACATTGGTACGAAGTAAGAGCAAAGAGGATACTTGAGAATGCGAGAGAAAAGATAGCTTCTTTGATAAACTGCGACCCTGAGGAGATAATCTTTACCTCGAGCGGAAGCGAGTCAAACAATCTTGCCATTAAAGGAGTAGCCTTAAAATTCAAAAAAGGGCATATCATAACCTTTGCAATTGAACATCCATCAGTTCTGAATGTGTGTGAATTCCTGAAGAAAGAAGGGTTTAGAATTACCTTTGTTGGGGTAGGCCAGAATGAAATTGTCGATCCTGATGATGTGAGGAAAAGCATTTCAACCGACACAATACTTATTTCTATAATGCTTGCGAACAATGAAGTTGGGACAATCCAGCCTATGGAAGAAATAGCCAAGATTGCGGGGGAATATGGCATCCCACTTCGCATTGATGCTTCTCAAGCTATTGGGAAAATAAACGTAGATGTGCAGAAGCTGGGAGCTTTTTTACTTACAGTTGCAGGGTACAAAATTTATGCCCTTAAGGGTGTGGGAATTCTTTTTGTTAGAAAAAGGTTTGAAACAGAGCCCATCATCCACGGTGGAAGACAGGAATTCGGTTTACGATCGGGTATCGAAAACATCCTTGAGATTGCAGGACTTGGAGCGGCAGCGGAATATTTGAGAGAAAATATCAAAGAGATCCCTATGAAACTTTTTACTCTGAAGGAAAAGTTCTGGAGTTCTCTCCGAAAAGAGCTTCCTCCTGTGGAGATAAATGGCCACTTTGAAAAAAGCCTGCCGAATACAGTCAACGTACATTTCCCGGGTGCAAGTTCGGACCTTTTGTTCTCAGAGATCTACTGTAGTGTAAGATTCAGCCTGGGAATCCTGATAACAGAAGAGGAGATAGAAAAAGCTGTTTCCATAATTTCCAGGGGCTATAGGAAGCTTGCTTCTGGAATTGAAAAGCTTACAAAGAATGCCTCTAGTGGTAAACTTAGGAGATTTTCCCATAGGCTCGGCTGTGCATGTAAAATAAGTTCAGCTACCCTTGGCGAAGCATTGGAAGATTTTTCAGCAATACACAACCTACAGGCTCTGATTGGGTATGAAAATCTCGACGATGGATGCGCTTATAAGATTGATGAGGACAGAGCTATAGTGTCGACAGTGGACTTCTTCATTTCAATTGTTGACGACCCGTATATTTTTGGAATGATTGCTGTGTCGAACGCTTTAGGTGATATATACGCTATGGGTGGAGAGCCTTTTTTCGGCATGAATATAGTCGCCTTTCCTGAAGAAAGATTTTCTTTCGATGTCCTGAGAGAAATTCTCAAGGGTGCTCATGACAAAGCTCAGGAAGCAGGAGCGGTAATAATTGGGGGGTACACTATTGGAGACATTGAGTTGAAATATGGGCTTGCAGTCAATGGTTTAGTCAATCCGTCAAAAATCCTGAGAAACAACACCCCTTGCGAGGGCGATATACTGATATTGACAAAGCCGATAGGGACAGGAATTCTTTCCACTGCAATGAAAAGGGGCATCCTTGACAGAGAAACAAGAGACCTTTTAGTCGAAACCATGACAGAACTGAACAAAGGGGCACCCGAAGTTGTAAAAGATTATCCAGTAACTCCATGCACTGATGTAACGGGCTTTGGCTTAATTGGTCACCTTTATGGGATGGTAAGGAACTCGGAAAAATCTGCGATCATTGATTACGAAAAAGTGCCTCACATTCCAGGTGTAACTAAGTATGCACGTCTTAGTAATATACCCGAGGATACATATGAAAACTGGCGATTTCTGGATGATAAAGTTCACTGGAAAGAGGGTTTGAGTAAAATTGAGAAAGCGATTCTGTTTGATGCTCAGATCTCAGGAGGGTTGCTATTTACTGTGTCAGAAAATTATTCAGAACAAATAGTTAGCTGTCTCAGGGAAAATGGAGTAAGGTCTGCCAGTGCGATTGAACAAATTGTCAGAAAATATAAACATAAAATTGTTGTGAGATAAACTGTGACAAAATACAGAAAAGATTTTAGAAAAATTGCAGAGAAACTTACCCTATCTGACCTTCAGTCCGGACTCAGTGAAGAGAAAATAACTCTTGACTCTCTGATCGAAGGCGGGAGGATCAAACAGGAATCTGGACTGTTTCTGGATTTGTTTAGTGCTTGTGGTATAGATAATGTTTTGAGAGTGTTTGGAATAAAAGATGCTTTAGCTGCAAAGGGGCTGAAGGGTATCTGTGTTAGAATTGATACTTCAGATCCGTATCTCCACAAACTTTTTATTTACTTTGATAAAAAAAAGGATTGTGACCATTGTATATGCGAACTTGTAATGAAAAAAAGTTACTTTCAGGTAAAGCAGAGGTTTCCAGGACACTTCCCTTCAAGACCACTTAACTTCTTACATATAGAATGGCTTCTCCTGCAAAATCCTACCAGAAGCTTTACTGACGATAAGCCTCCATTACCAGGGCAGAACTATCCCGGGCTTGGGCTTGGGGACATGCTGGTGGAGCTTTTAATTCTTCTTGGAAGGCGGCTGCGATTTGAGGGCATTTCGAATAAACCAGCTTATTTTCATACCGCTTTTATGTTTACAAGGGATTGCTTTTTCCTGAATCCTGAATATCAAGGGCTCATTTTTTCGGCGAGAAGAAAATTGCTAAGAAATTTTTCGTTTTATACGGTGGCATGGGCATCCTATTTTGAGTGTATATACCTTAAGGACAGCAAAGAAAAATTCGTATGGCAACCGGATTGGATTATTCTTCCCCTTTCGAAAGAGCTCATAAAATATTTCAGGTCATGGGAGTATAGATTTACCGTAAAAAGGGCTGAAAGAAAATTTGACTTCGAAATAGATAGAAAGAGACTAAAAGAACTGATGCATAAAAAAGGGCTACCTATCAGGGAGGATTTAACAGTTGATTAGCTTTGTTATTCCGGATGATTTCTTCTCTGATTTCGTTTTACTTGTAGGCAATGCCAGATTCGAAAACCTGGATTTAATAAAGGGGCTTCGGGACAAGGCCTCAAGAATAGTAGGTGTAGATGGTGGAGCAGCAGTTCTAAAAAAATATGGGATCATTCCCCATTTAATTGTAGGAGATTTTGACTCCGTGGATATCAATACACTGGAATTCTTTAAAGTTAAAGGTACCGAAATTTTGCACATACCTGACCAGAACAACAACGACCTTGAAAAAGCGCTGCGAACAATCGTCAAAGAAACATCCAACCTCATTCTCGTCGGCTTCCTTGGAAGCAGATTTGATCACACTCTTGCAACCCTCTTTGTCCTAAAGAAGTATATAAAGAAGTACAGATTCTTCCTTGTTGGCGATGCAATGGAGGTTTATCTGCTAAAAGCAGGAAATTACAAGTTCAGTACGGAAAAAGGACAAATCTTTTCCATATTTGCTTTTAATAGAGCTGAAGGAGTTGTTCTGAAAGGTTTTAAATACAATCTCGATTCAGTAAGGCTTCTCCCTGGTTCCCTGGGCCTCAGCAATACTTCTCTGGGGAGAGAAGTTGAAATAAGATTCAGCAGAGGAACACTCATCGTGATAAAGAGCCTGTAGACTGGCGATGGAAATACATTTAACACCTTTCGACAGATTGATAGTTATTGGTTACTTTCTTATCCTACTGATTATTGGATTCAGGTCAAGAACTAAGTCTGGTATGGAAGAATTTT
>QNCQ01000217.1 GCA_003645825.1 Fidelibacterota bacterium | reverse complement strand
GTTTCTATGTTTGACGGCATGTATTACTACCTTTTTACATACCTCAAAATAAAAGACATCAGACTCGTCTATGCCCCACCTTCTTCCATAGGTAACTATGGAGGAGAGATAGACAACTGGATGTGGCCCCGACACACCGGGGACTTCTCGTTCTTGAGAGCATACGTAGGTCCAGATGGTAAACCCGCCGAATACAGTGAAGACAATGTTCCATTCAAACCCGGTAAGTACCTCGCTTTTTCATCAAAAGGAATAAAGGAAGGAGATCTCGTATTCATCCTTGGTTATCCCGGAAGTACAATGAGGTATAGAACATCCTGTTCTGTCGATTGGAATCAAAATATTTCTTATCCTTTCAGAATCAAGCTATTCAAGTCAATTATCGACATGCTGGAAGAGGAAAGCAAAAAAAGTCCAGAAGTAAAGATTAAGCTATCTTCCTTCATAAAGGGTTTGAGCAACGCAATGAAAAACAACCAGGGAATGATCGATGGTTTCAAAAAGACAAAACTCCTACAACGCAAACTAAGAGAAGAAGAAAAATTGATGGAGTGGGTAAATAGAAACCCTGAAATCAAAAAAGAATACGGGAAAGTGCTTGACGAAATAAAAGCTTTATATAAGGAACATAAGAAAAATGTAAAACGAGATATGATTCTACAATACATCACACTAATACCTACAGTCAGATATGCAACAACCATTCAGGAATGGAGCATCGAGAAATCAAAACCAGAAGCTGAACGCAAACCGGAATACATGGATTACAGAATCCCTCAGCTCAAGAAAAACTTTGAAATAGGAGCCCAGAACTACTACCCACCTGCCGATAAGAAGCTATTCAGACTCTTCCTTGATTTGCTAATGGAACTCCCACAAGAAGAACGTCCTGAATTCATCAATAAGATAGCGGGAAACTCAACCGAATCAGAAAAGAACATTCAAACCTTCATAGATTCTCTATTTGAAAATACGAAAATAACTGACCACGAAATGAGAATGAAAATGCTTGATATGACAGCCGATGAACTTAATAAACTCAATGACCCATTCATTAAATTCGCCGAAGAGCTAAACAAAGAGCTGGAAAAAATAGAAAAGAAAAATTACTATTTTTCAGGCAAGATCACGCAACTCCGTCCAAAATATTACAAACTTCTGAAACTGTGGAAGAAAGAAGAAATGTACCCAGATGCCAATAGAACCCTGAGGTTCACCTACGGCTATGTAAAAGGATACTCTCCACGGGATGCTGTATATTACCGATATATCACCAAGCTTAAGGGAGTCATCGAAAAGCATACCGGTGAAGAACCATTCAATGCTCCAGGAAAACTGATAGAACTTTACCATGAAAAAGATTACGGAAAATACATAGATAAAAGAATAAAAGACGTGCCAGTAAACTTTCTGGCAACTACGGACATAACAGGAGGGAACTCTGGAAGCCCGGTTTTCAATGGAAAAGGCGAAATTGTAGGGTGTGCCTTCGATGGTAATTACGAAGCTATGACAAGCGACTGGCAATTCGATGACAACCTTACCAGAACCATAGCTGTGGATTCACGATACATACTCTTTATCCTCGATAAATTTAGCAATGCAAAAGAATTGTTAAATGAGCTAACCATTCACTAAATAGGATCGAATGAACCACCTAAATCTTAACATAAAAACCTCCATTTTAAATCCAGAAATAATTCATTTTGAAACAATAGATTCAACCAACGCATTCCTTCTAAACAGAAACGAATTCAAAAACGGCACCGTGGTTCTTGCTGATTTTCAAACAACAGGGAGAGGAAGGCGGGGACGATCATGGTTATCAAAACCTGGTCAGTCCCTGCTTTTCTCAACCCTCCTGACTGGGTTACCACCTGGCATCAACTTACATGGGTTTACTTTTGCTACCTCGATAGGAGTAACTCGGGGGCTGCAGGAATTTGCGGAAAACAAACCTATAAACGTAAAATGGCCGAACGATGTACTGCTTAACCACAGAAAGGTCTGTGGAATACTGGTAGAAACAAAAACCTCCGGCAACCTGCCCCAGAAAATTGTAGTGGGAGTGGGAATAAACGTAAACCAGCCTCCAGAATTCTTCTCCGGAGAACTGCGATTCGGCACTTCGCTATTCGCTGAAACAGGCAGAAAAGCTGACAGAATAAAAGTGTTAAAATCTGTAATAAAAGAAATCGATAAAGCTTTTGCTGATTTTCTAAAAAATGGCTTTCAGCATACAATTACAATATGGAAACAATTATGCCCATATATAGGTAAGGAAATCACAATAGACACTGGAAAATCCAAGCAAACAGGAATCTTCAGGGACGTTAACGACGAGGGAGCTCTCGTTCTGGAAACTGGCAACAAAATAAGAACATACTTCGCAGGAGACGTCAGCATTGCAAAGGAAAAGGCCTATGCTCCTGGCAATTGACGTTGGGAATACCAACACGGTGTTGGGCATTTTTGAGGGAGAAAATCTTGTCGAATGCTGGAGAATAGCAAGTAGCCATACGCGGACAGTAGATGAATCCTGGATGATCATAAAACTTCTATGCCAGGATGCAGGCATATCAAAAGAACAGATAACAGGAATAATCATCTCCTCCGTGGTACCACAACTTACCCACATTTTTGAACTGACAGCAAGGAAATATTTCAAGATAAATCCCATCATTGTAAACTGCCACCTGAACCTTGGCTTGAAAATTCTCTATAAAAACCCTGAAGAAGTGGGAGCAGATAGAATCTGCAACGCTGTAGCAGGGAAAAATTACTATTCCCTTCCATTGATAATCGTAGACTTTGGTACAGCTACCACATTTGACATCCTATCTGCCGATGGCGATTATCTCGGGGGGGTGATTTCTCCAGGCCTTGAAACTGCCGCAAATGATCTTGTAAGAAGAGCTGCAAAACTCTACAAAATAAAATACGAATTCCCCAAATCAGCCATAGGTAAAACTACCGTAGAAGCGATGCAATACGGGATACTCTATGGGCATGTCTTCATGGTTGATAATATAATCGACAGAATAGCGGGCGAATTAAAGCACGAAAACGTAGAAGTTATCGCTACAGGAGGTATCGCAGAAGAAATATCAAAACACTCTGCAAGAATAAATAAAGTTGACCCACAACTAACTTTAAAAGGGCTAATGTTGATTTATAAAATGAACACATGAATGCATTATTCTAGATTTTTAGTCATAAATTTCCTGCTTCTCTCGCTCTTATTCGCAAATAGTGATTCTACCGCCACTAAACTCATAAAAGCAGTTATTGTTAATCAGGAACGGGCTAACCTCATATACGACGCAAAAACAATTATATCGTTTTATTCATTGGATCGGAAATTAAAAACGCAAAGAATACTTAAAAGCAGATACTACGTTCGCAAAGGGAGGATAATCAAGGGAGAAAGAATCCAAACCGAAACTTCCCTAAAAACGCCTCAGGACTTCCCCAAATACCGTGAAAGTAAAATTCTTCCTCTGTTTTCACCGCTATCATGGGAAGCTTTACCTTCCTATAATTTCAAACACATCGGTGAAGAAGAAAAAAATGGCGTTATGACAATAAAAATAGAGTATTCCCCGAAGCAAAAGTCAAAGGAACTAAGCTATGGATATGTATGGGTGTCGAAATTGGACACTGACCTGGTTAGTCTTGAGATGATCGCTTCTATCCCTTTTACATTTACAAAATATTTCATCATGAAAATGGAATACGTAAAGCTCAATAATGTATGGGTGCCAGATGTGATCAATGTCGAACTCGAGATAAATTTCCTCGGAATATACAAAAGGTACGTACTTTTCAAACAGAAGGTAATCAGAAGATATTTCGAATCATGAAAAACTTCTTAAGCTTTATTGCATGGTTACTAAATAAGTTATCAACGGTATTTATAATCCCTTCAAACACAATCAAGTATTGGTTTTTCGTAAAAAGATTCTTACAATTTATAAGAGCAGGTAGGGAG
>QNCQ01000216.1 GCA_003645825.1 Fidelibacterota bacterium | reverse complement strand
TGCTTATTTGGAAAAATATTTTACATTTTAATGTAACGTGAAGAGAAATGGCGAAATTGGACTTCTTCGAATTAATATTTTTGTTAAAGGCAATTGATGATATCGAGTTACCTCCATTTCCATCTATTACAATTAGGGGTGGTCTTGGGGTTTCTTTTAAAAATCTATATTGCGTGAATAAAAAATCAAACTCATCGTGCAAAGATTGTATACTCAGATTTAAATGCCCGTATTCTCTAATTTTTGATACATATATTGATGAGATTCCTCAGGATTTCCCGTTTAGAATAAAGACGATACCGCGTCCATTTGTTTTATATATGAAAGATAGCGACGATGTGATAAAACTGGGTAGTGGAGATAGATTTGAACTTGGAATAACCTTAATTGGAAGTGCCTGTGATTACTTTCCATATTTGCTTTATGCAATGGATAATTACGGGAAAAATGGCGTTGGTTTAAAAAAGGGAAAGTTTGTGATAGATAAAATAATCGATTCGAAGGGGAATGCCATTTATGAAGATAATAAGTTGATGTCTACAGATTTACCCGCCCAGAGTTGGGAACCACGGACTGAAGATAAAATTGAGCTTAATAATATCGAAAGTTTAACAATTGATTTTATTTCCCCTGTGAGGATAAAAAGCGGTAGAAAGATAAGGGATGCATTCTCTTTTGAGGACATTATAAAAAATCTTTTGAGAAGGATTAGTTTGCTATCTTACTATTATTGCAAGTCCAAGCCTGATATAAACTACAAAGCATTAATAAAATTATCTAAGTCAGTGGAGATAGTGAACAAAAATCTAAAATGGGTTGAATATCAAAGATATTCTGGAAGGCAAAAAACTATATTAGGACTTGGTGGAGTTAAAGGCTCGATAACAATTGAGGGGGTTTTACAACCCTTTCTACCTTTCTTAGAAATAGCAGAAAAAATTCACATAGGTAAAAACACAACATTTGGATTTGGGAAAATTCTGTTGAAAAGAAAAGGGGACTAAAATGCTAAAAAATTTGAAACAAACAATTTTACTCTCTTCGCTTTTACACGATGTAGGGAAGTTTTATCAAAGGGCAGATTCTGGTGCAGATTACAATAATTCCCAATTCCTCAGTCAGGAAACAAAAAGGATGATAGACTATTTATGTCCTCGGTCTTATGGAGGGTATTACTCACACCATCATGTATTATGGACTTATCAATTTTTATTTGATGATAAAATTAAAGCCAAAATCCCCCTGGATAATGACTCCTATACAGAATTTGTTAACATCGCATCGTATCATCATAGACCCAGAAACATTTATGATAACATCATCCAGCTTTCTGATTGGTTATCATCAGGGATGGATAGAACTAAAATTGAGCCTGAACAGAGGGTAACAACCAGAGAAGATTTATATTTTCTAAAACCAGTTTTTGAGCTCGTTTCAATAAGCGACTCACATTCAATTGATAGTGGGAAATTTTATAATATTACTCCCTTAAGTGTGTCAGAAGAAATAAAACCCTGCAAAATAGATACATCCAGGCATAAAGAACTTTGTAAAAACCATTGGGAGAGATTTTGTGATGAGTTTTTGGCATTACCAAATTGCGATCTAAAAGTATTTCTGGAGTCTCTTCTTTCTTTATTAAGGAAATATCTTTGGTGCTTACCAGCCTCAATTCATAGTATTGATGACAATTATATCTCTTTGTTTGATCATTTGAAAACGACCGCTATGCTTTCTCAATGTGTGCTGGAATACTTCAAAGATGCTGGTCTACTTGAAAAGCAAAGGCTGGAATATCAACTTATGGATCAATTTCGCTCAAGTTCTAATACATTATGTTATCTTATGTGTTTAGATATAAGTGGTATTCAGGATTTTATATATCAGGTGTCTTCATCAAAGGCTGGCGTAAGCCTAAAAGGGAGAAGCTTCTTTATTCAACTTTTATCTGATGCTCTTTCGAGATTTTTTATAGAAAAAATGGAGTTATATCAGACGAATATAATTTACTCCAGCGGGGGGAACGTCTTTCTACTTGTTCCGCGAAGTAAAATTAAGCTATCCAGAGAAATTCAAAAGGATGTAAATAGCTATCTGCTCAGGGCTTATAATGGCAGACTGTATGTAAACCTCGGTTATGTTGATTTAAGTTTTTCTGATTTCTTCTCAAAAAAGATTGGTGAGAAATGGAGCAAGGCAATTGAAAATACTAACATAAACAAAAAGAGAAAATTTCATGAACTTCTCGGCGAAGATAGTGAGTTTTTTAAGCCCGGTGAGTCTGTGAAGAATGAGATATGTGAGTTTTGTGGTAAAGATGATGAGGATATAGGAT
Source organism: Fidelibacterota bacterium (assembly GCA_003645825.1). Taxonomy (GTDB): domain Bacteria; phylum Fidelibacterota; class UBA2242; order UBA2242; family B5-G15; genus B5-G15. Next base: position 1,678 of record QNCQ01000216.1, on the reverse strand, counting down.
TAATTGATGATGTTAGAGTGTGTCCCGAGTGCAAAAAGTTTATAGAAATTGGGAAGAGGTTAAGGAATTTTGATTTTATCGTGGAAGTTCTGTCCTCAAAAACTTTTTCTGGTGGAATCCGTCCAATCGATATTAATGATTCTGCTTCACCAACGTACTTTATCGAAAGCGGAGAGAAATTGAATACTTTACTATCAAAGCTCTCGCAGACTGAACATATAAATGTAATTTCGGTCAATGACACATCTTTTATTCATGAAGACCACAATAGATTTGCTCAATCCTACAAATTCTACGGTGGCAATAAGATGGTGACACTTTCTGATGGTAAGATCGCTCCGTTTGACTACCTTGCCGGGGAAAGAGACGATTATAGTCTTCACTTTAAAAGGCTTGGAGTAATAAAAATGGACGTTGATAACCTCGGTGAAATATTCAAAAGCGGTTTTAAAAGCAGCAATGGCGGTATATATAACCCAACAATATCAAAGGTCTCTACACTCAGTTTCTTTCTGGATTGGTTTTTCTGTGGGTATGTAAACAGAATTGCACAGGGGAAAAACTATATTGATATCATTTATTCTGGAGGAGACGACCTATTTATAGTTGGTCAGTGGGATCAGGTCATTGAACTTGGTCAGGAGATTTATAAAGAGTTCAAAGAATACACAAATCATCATCCCGATTTTAACCTTTCCGGTGGGATATCGCTCGTTCCGCCTAAGTTCCCGATATTAAGAGCAGCACAAATTGCAGATGAATACGAAAAGATGTCCAAAAATCATAAAATTGAGATCAAAGGCAAAGAAGTGAGAAAGAATTCAATAACTCTTTTTGGGAAAACTGTTAACTGGAACGATTTTATGATAGCTTCCAGTATGAAGGATTATCTGGGGGAAATAGTATCAAAAACCAATAAAGGTTCTGAAAAAGCGATTTTGTCCCATCTAAAGAGGATACACGACTCTTATATGAATGAATACAATGCCAGAAAGTCCAAAATTACGAGTCTTGCTGAACTCGAGGAAGTTATATCATATACCAGATGGAGGTGGCTACTTATTTATGATTTGTACAGATTTGCGGAAAGAAATAAAGAGCTTGCTGATTCAATAGATTATTTGGTTAAGACATTGCTTAAAGAAGAGAAAACTTTCAATGGAAAGAAAAGCTATTACCCAATTATGTATTACCTTGATATACCCGTTAAATGGGTAGACTTCTTAACAAGAGAGAAAGGGAGGAGTTAAAAATGAATGGGAAAGAACAAAAAAGGTATTACAAGGAGTTTCAAAATCCAGGCTTCATTCGGGAACTTGTACTTAACGGTATAAAAAGAGAATATATTGAAAAGATTGAAGAATTTGCTAAAGAGCTTGGAAAAAATTTTGAGCCGACACAGATGTACAGAATTTTTAATGATTTGGTAAAGATTAATGATGAGGTCAGGAGGAAGGATAAAAAGGATATTGACTTAAATGATTTTCATAAAAGACTTCTAGTTTTAAGGCCCAGGATTGCCTATACATTTGCCAGGATAATCGATAGAAGTGGAAAACACGACAAAGAAATAATCGATACTTTCAGGAGATTTATAATTAATTCGATAGACATCATAACTGATGAGAATAGCGAGAAAGCGATCGATTATTTCAAAAACTTTTTTGACGTTTACGAG
>QNCQ01000215.1 GCA_003645825.1 Fidelibacterota bacterium | reverse complement strand
TGGTCCGCTTCACCCGGTCGGAATTGATAGAGTTGATCCCTATATTAACATTGGTGCTCAATGTGAGCAGGAATTTCTCATTCAAGCGGTGATACCATCGTTGATTCATTCCGTTTATTGCTATTGACTCAAAGTTCTCTGCTTTTCTGTAATAGATGAGCTTGCTTGCTCTTACGAAATTCTTCTTGTGTCCCTCAGGATAGTAAAGCATTATATGTGGAATTACTGCATATCCCATCGGGAATAGGATGTATTCGACCCATAGCGTAAGATTTCTTTTATAAAGGTATGGATAAATAACTCCGTTATAATTTTTATCTTTGATCGCTTGCATCTGATTTTGCAGAAAGAGATCTGTAAGTTTTGAGTAAACCCTTGCCTTATTTTTCTCTGGTTTTGCAGTTATTTCCCATGTCCAGTTGGATATAGTTTTCCCAGATGTATCTTTGAGTATTGTGTATGCGTTTAGCACGTACCTTTTTGAGATGAAGGGTCCTGTGTCATACCATATATCAAGCTTTTTCACAATGAGAGTTCCTTTTTCGTTTATCCCCAATCTGGTTGCGTATCTTTTTAGATGATTCTCTAATGGACTGTTGAGAACAATATATAAATCCACAGGTAACATAAATTTTTTCGTTTCATGAACACACAAAAGTCTTGGTGAGAGTCCTCTTTCATCAACAAAAAGTAGATTCTGGTTCTGTAGAAAAATTGTATTATCTACCGGTAGGGTAATCAGTATTGTATCCGCAATGATTTTGTTGAGAATGGTGGCTCTGGGCTTTTCAGAATAGAGCAAGGATGTAAAGATAAACACTAAAAGGGAAAATACTCTAAATTTCACAAGTTTTAATTTAGAAATTTTTAATAGTGCTGTGAAATTCTTTTTACTAAATTTCAAATAGTTCCTTAGATATCTGATTCCTGGATACAGGAGGTCGATATGAAGCTGTCACGAGTATTTACGCATATTGTTTTCTTCTTGATTTCTAGCTCCTTGCTGTTTTCCCAGGTTGATTCTGTAAAAATTGCAGTTTGGGGAGATTCCCGGGAAAACGCAGACGGAGCTACTGAACGGATAGCTGATATTTTGCTTCATAAGATTACCGACTGGGATTTTCAGATTCACACTGGGGATTTCACTCACGATGGAAAAAAAGAAGCTTGGGAAAAAACTTTGAGTTATAAAGGCGTTAAAAAACTGTTTTATAGCGGTAAGTTTTTCATGTGTACAAGCAATCATGATGATAATCTTGCAACTTGGGATATGTACACTCGTGGAGTATTCCCAGTAAATTCCATGGACAGCACAACGCACTTTTACTCAGTTGATTTCAAAAATGCACATGTAGTGTTTCTCGATGCCTATTTCTCCCATCCAGATAGTGTCAGTAGCTGGCTGGAAGAGTATTTGAAAAATGTAAAGAAAGAGGAATGGTTGATAGGCGTCTGGCATAATCCGTGTTTTAAGGTTACCTACAAGAAGCCCTATATAGAGAAATGTAAAAAGTGGCTGAAGCTTTTGTACAAACACGGTGGGGATTTTGTATTTCACGGCCATGCTCATGTGTATGTCAGAACGAAGCCTGTCGATCCTGACGGAAAAGTTGATCTGAAAAAAGGCATTGTACACATAGTGAATGGTACTGGTGGAGCAAACTGGAAACCTCCACAGGAATGGACAAAAATAACCGCTTTTACTCCTGCGGAACGTTCGTTTCCTGTTATCACTTTTCTTGTGTTGTATAAGGATCACGCTGTTGTTAGAACGATAGATTGTCGCCCTAATTCGGACTTAAAGATTATTGATGAGACAGTGATTAGTAATAGAAAATGAGGTTGCCACTTTTTTGATTGAGCATAGGAATTTGTAGAGATAGAAGGAGGATGCTATTATGAAGCTGAAATATGATAGGAAACTACTGAAAAGGGCAGCTAATGCCGTTCGTTTTTTTTCAGCTGATGCAGTTCAGAAGGCAGGATCGGGACATCCGGGAATGCCGATGGGAATGGCAGATATGGCGGTTTTGTTGTGGACACACTTTATGACCTTCAATCCTGAAGTACCTGATTGGATTGCAAGGGATAGATTTGTTCTGTCAGCTGGGCATGGCTCCATGTTGTTGTATTCAATGTTACACTTATGTGGGTATGATATTTCCCTTGACGATATAAAGGCTTTCCGCCAATGGGAAAGTAAGACCCCCGGTCATCCTGAATATTGGTGTGTGCCAGGTGTGGAAACAACAACAGGGCCACTGGGACAGGGATTTGGAAATGGAGTGGGAATAGCAATTGCAGCGAAAATGCTTGCGGCAAGGTTCAATACGGAAGACTATAAACTCTTTGGGGAACACTTTGTATTCGGTATTGTAAGTGACGGCGATTTGATGGAGGGTGTTGCTTCTGAGGCTGCATCAATCGCTGGACATCTGAAACTCGGAAATATTATATACATTTATGACGATAATAAGATTACTATTGAGGGCTCAACCGGGCTCACATTTTCAGAAGATGTAAGGGGAAGATTTGAGGCTTATGGATGGCAGGTGCTGGAGGCGGAAGCTTATGATTATGAGGGAATTCTGAAAGCTCTATCAGAAGCCACCAAGGAGAAAGAAAAGCCATCCCTTTTGATAGCAAGATCTCATCTCGCCTATGGTTGCCCGAACAAGGTTGATGATCCGTCAGCTCATGGGGCACCTATTGGTGAGGAGGAATTAAAAGCAGCTAAGAAAAATGCTGGCTGGCCTGAGGAAAGGTTTTATATCCCGCCTGAGGTAAAAGAACTGTTTGCCCGGAGAGTTGCCGAAGTGAAGGAAGAGTATAAAAAATGGGAAGGAAAATTTGCTGAATGGAAGATAAAGTACCCTGAACTCGCAGAGGAATGGAATAGATTCCAGAGGAAAGAAATCCCTCAAAACCTGGATGATGAGCTTCTGAATGTGGTACAAGGAGAAAGCAACGCTACCAGAAAACTTTCTGGTAAGGTGATTCAGAAACTTGCAGACCTGGTTCCAAACTTTGTTGGAGGCTCAGCGGACCTTGCCCCTTCGAATAATACGTACATGAAAGGGTACGATTCGATTTCTCCTGGGTGTTTTAAAGGACGGAATTTCCACTTTGGCATACGGGAACATGGTATGGGAGCAATTCTGAACGGAATGGCGCTTTATGGTGGGTTTATTCCGTTTGGTGCAACATTCCTTGTGTTTTCAGACTACATGAGACCTTCAATTCGGTTAGCCGCATTAATGGGAATCCAGGTTATTTATGTTTTCACCCACGACAGTATATTTATTGGAGAGGACGGACCTACACATCAGCCAGTGGAACAGCTGACTTCTCTGAGGTTGATCCCCAATCTTGTAGTGTTCAGACCCGCTGACTGGTTTGAGGTAGCTATGAGCTGGGCGTATGCGATAAGAAGAAAAGACGGTCCTACTGCCATAGTTTTGACACGACAAAGTGTTCCGAATATAGAAAGAGAACGAGAAATTGATCAAGAGGAGTTTTTTAGAGGTGCATATGTGGTATGTGATTCTAAGAAGGATGTCCCTGATCTCGTTATAGTGGGTACGGGTTCTGAATTACCAACAGCAATAGAGGTCAGGAAATTGCTTATAACCAAAGGTTATGATGTCAGAGTAGTTTCGATACCCTCAATAGACTTATTCAGGGAACAAGCTGAGGCATATAGGAGAAGAATTATCCCTGAATCAAGGAGTAAACTGATTGTAATTGAAGCTGGCGTGACTCATTGCTGGAAGGGGCTTTCGGACCTGCCAACTCTGGTAATAGGTGTGGATACCTTTGGTAAATCTGCCCCATATAAAGTTCTGGCTGAGAAGTTTGGTTTTGAATCTTCCCGAATAGCTGAGCGGGTGGAAGCTTTTGTAAAGGGAAAAGACAGGGGAGTATAGAATAAAATTTAGAACTTGACGCAGCGTAAAATGCGGAATCACGAATTAAAAACAAGAGGCTATCATTTGCGGGTAGCTCACTGCGGGCGTGTGACAAAATAATTGG
>QNCQ01000214.1 GCA_003645825.1 Fidelibacterota bacterium | reverse complement strand
TATTATAATCTCGGGAATGCATACTACAGGGTAGGGGAGCTTGGGAGGGCTATTCTTTTTTATGAGAAAGCATTAAAGCTTAATCCTGGAGATGAAAATGTGAGATTTAATCTGAGGCTTGCTAATTTGAGAATAAAGGATAGGGTAAGTGTGCCTCCTCCGTTTTTCCTAGTTCGTTTTTATCGCGTGGTGAAAAATTTATTATCTTCCAGGGGTTGGGCACTGGTCTTTGCCTCTACGGTTTTGTTTATCTCTGTGATAATGGCGATTACTATTCTGTCCTTGGGAAAAGCTGGTCTGAAGAGAGTAATAAAGATTGTGCTGGTTGTATTGATAGTTCTGGGGATGTTTGAGCTTGTATTTCTGATTGATAAATACAGGGATGAAGAAGTGAAAAATTATGGAATCGTGGTGGTTCCCTCCCTTGAGTGTTTATCGGCACCTCAAGAAGGGAGTACAGTGCTATTTATAATGCATGAGGGGATAAAGGTAAGAATTCTTGATAAAGAACTGGATTGGTTTAAAATTGAGCTCCCTGATGGCAAGCAGGGATGGGTGAAAAACGAAAGTATCGGGGTTATATGAGCTTTGGAAATTTTCAAAATTGTCTGGAATTGTTAAATTAGCAGAAGAATGTAAATCGGGTGATTATGAGAGGTTTTTGGTTGATTTTTAGTGTTTTGTTTCTATTATCTTCCCTGGTAGCTCAGGTGGATTCTCTCGGTGGTCAGGATGAATCATTTGATCCCTTAGAGTTAAATGAGCCTCCCATGTCGATATATAATGGGGCGCTAATTTATGAGGTCTTCACTGGATTGGGTGAGGGGACAAAGAGTCTGGATACCTCAAAAGTCATAGTTGTAGATGGTTATAAGGTACAACTTTTTTCTACCGAGGATTTCTATCTTGCTGATTCTCTGTATAAGATGTGTATGGAGATTTTCGGAAAAGGAGATGTAGAGAGGGTTTTTAATTCCCCCTATTATAAGATTCGGGTTGGTAATTGTCTGACGAGGGAAGAGGCTGAAAAGCTTCTCCAGACAGCGGTTAAAGCGGGTTTTAAAGATTCGTGGATAATAAGGACAAAAGTAAGAGTAAAAGAACGAGTAAGAACTTATTAAGGAAGAGGAAAAATATGGCTGGACATAGTAAATGGGCTCAAATAAAGAGAAAAAAAGCAGCGAATGATGCGAAGAAGGGAAAAATATTTACAAAGTTGATAAGGGAGATTCAGGTAGCTGCGAAGCTTGGAGGGCCTGATGAAGAGTCTAATCCCAGATTGAGGCAGGCGATCCAGCAGGCAAGAGCATACAATATGCCTCTGTCTAATATTGAGAGGGCCATCGCCAAGGGATGTGGTGAGACTGAAGGGGAAAATTACGAAGAGGTAACATATGAAGCGTATGGTCCGGGTGGAGTAGCAATTTTCATTGAGGCACTTACTGACAACAGAAATAGAACAGTTTCAGAAATACGTCATGTTTTAACGAAACATGGGGGTAATCTTGCGACTTCAGGGAGTGTGGCATGGATGTTTGAAAAAAAGGGAGTTATAACTGTTGATGGGTCTGAGTGTTCCGAAGATGATGTTCTTATTATTGCTACTGATGCGGGTGCGGATGATATAAATGTTGTGGATGATGTTTATGAAATAACTACAGCTCCAGGAGATTTTGAGGCAGTTAAAAAGGCACTTGAAGATAATGGTATAAAGATTATAGAAGCTGGTGTATCTATGATTCCCAAGAATACAGTGAGAGTTGATGAGTCGAATGCTCCCCGGGTTTTGAGTCTCATGGAAGCGCTTGACGATCTGGATGATGTTCAAAGAGTTTATTCTAATTTTGATATAGATGAAGAAATTCTAAAGAGAATTCCCAGTTCCTCCTGATGGATAATGATGTTATAATTATCGGTGTTGATCCTGGCCTGTCTAAAACTGGATATGGTATTGTTGCCAGGAGAAGGGGGGAACTTTCTTATATAGCGTCGGGGGTTATCTCTACATCAAGTCGCAAGTCTTTTCCTTTGAGAATTAAAAAAATTTACAGAGAGTTAAGGGAGATTCTCAAAGAGTACAACCCAGGGGTAATGGTTGTCGAGGAGGCGATATATGTTCGTAATGCCAAGACTGCGTTAATGTTGGGGCAGGCGAGAGGCGTTATCCTTCTGGCTGCGATTGAAAGTGGCCTTGTGGTAAAAGAGTTTTCACCCGCTAAGATAAAGGTGGCTGTTGTGGGTAATGGTTCAGCTACCAAGGAACAGGTTAATTATATGGTGGCAAACATTTTAGGCCTGAAGGGTAAAAATCTTGCCCATGATGAAACAGACGCTCTTGCTGGAGCGATATGTTATCTGTTTCAAAATGAAAGGAGATGAGTTATGTTTGCTTATATTTGTGGGAAGGTAGTGGATAAAAAGCCTACTGGAGCAATTCTTGATGTGGGAGGTATAGGGTATGAACTTCTTATTCCCGTTACGACTTATGAGAAGCTACCACCTGTGGGGGAAAACGTAAAGCTGTATGTTCACTATTATGTGAGGGAGGATTCCCATGCGTTATACGGTTTTTATACGATGGAGGAAAAAGATCTATTTTTGATGTTAATAGGGGTTTCGGGTATTGGCCCGAAGATGGCTATTACAATTCTTTCTGGTACGAGTCCCGAGCAGTTTAAAGAGAGAATAGCCTCGGGAGATATAAAAGCTCTCACCCTCATACCTGGCATTGGCACGAAAACTGCACAAAGAATAATTGTGGAGTTGAGAGAGAAGTTTGCTTCACTTCGTAAAGAATTGTCAAGTGATAATTTAAGTTTTTTCACTTCTGAGAAAATGGAGGAAGTTTTCAGAGCTATGGTTGCTCTTGGATATGGGAAATCGGAAGCAAAAAGTTTAGTTCTTAAAGCCTACAAGAAGCTCGGTAGCAATGCGAGTGTTGAGCAGTATATAAAAGAAGCGTTAAAAAGTATATGAGGTAAGGTCATGAGGGTGGCAGAGCGTATTAGTAGGCTAGGTACTGAAACTGCCTTTAAAGTTTCAGACCTGGCTCGAGAGTGGGAAGCTAGGGGAAACAAGGTGTACCCTTTTCATGTTGGTGACATTAATATATCGACTCCATCTCATATTGTTGAGGCAGCCCTTAGGGCGATAAAGGATGGGAAGACAGGGTATAGTCCTAGTGCTGGAATTCCGGAGCTCAGGGAAGCCCTTGCTGAGGATGTGAGTTCCTCCAGGGGTGTTGAGTATACTCCTGAAGAGGTTTCTGTTCAACCCGGTGGAAAGCCTGTAATAGGTAAGTTTTTTCAGGCACTTCTTAATCCGGGGGATGAAGCGTTATATCCAAACCCTGGCTATCCCATTTATGAGTCTCAGATTGAATTTTACGGTGGAATTGCGAAGCCGTATCGATTTGTGGAGACTGATAGAGGTTTTGACATTGATTTTGATTATCTGAAATCCTTGGTGAGTCCGCGAACGAGGCTCTTTGTTTACAATAACTGGCACAATCCACTCGGTTCAGAATCTACGGAAGAGGAAATGGAATCGCTGGCAAATTTTATTCTGGAGAATGATCTCTATGTTTTATCTGATGAAGCGTATTTTGATATTAGGTATTCAGGGAGAAGCAAAAGCATTGTTTCCTACCCGGGTATGAAGGAGAGGACAATTATCTTGTATACGTTTTCCAAGAAGTATGCGATGACAGGGTGGAGACTTGGAGCTGCAATAGGGCCAAAGGATTTGATCCAGATTATTAATAAACTGAACGTGAACATTGAATCATGTTCCAATCACTTTGTGCAGTATGCTGGAGTTGCAGCGCTTAAGGGACCTCATGGTGAATATCAGAAGATGATAGATATCCTGAGAGAAAGGAGAGATATTGCTGTTGAAATTTTGAATTCCATTGATGGGGTAAAAGTACACAAGCCGGAAACTACTTTTTACCTTTTCCCTAATGTGACAGAGGCTATGCGGAATAAAGGCATCAAAAGTTTGGATGAGCTTGTTGATAGAGCTATGAAAGAGGC
>QNCQ01000213.1 GCA_003645825.1 Fidelibacterota bacterium | reverse complement strand
TTTGGTGAATACTGGAAAAACCACTTTTCAACAATTGGACTCATTGGAATGAACGAAGCCTGTCTAAACCTTTTGAATAAGGACATAGCATCAAGCGAGGGTAAGGAATTTACCCTTAAAGTCCTCGACTTCATGAGAGACAAACTTCTTGAGTTTCAAGAGGAAACGGGAAACAACTATAATCTCGAAGCGACGCCCGCTGAAGGCACCTCTTACAGATTGGCTCGCATTGATAAAGAAAAATATCCTTTGATAATTTGTGCTAATGAAGAAGAATACAAAAACGGGGCAGAACCTTTTTACACCAACTCTACTTTGTTGCCGGTCAACTACACCGACGACATTTTTGAAGCTCTTGAACTACAGGATGAAATCCAGACGAAATATACCGGAGGCACTGTGCTCCATATTTTTATAGGTGAAAAAATCTCTGATCCCGAAGCTATAAAGGTTCTCGCAAAGAAGATTTGCAATCAATACAGACTACCTTACTTCACTTTTACCCCGACATTCAGTATTTGCCCGTCCCATGGGTATATTCCCGGCGAACATGAAAAATGCCCGAGCTGCGGAGACAGCTGTGAAGTATACTCCCGGGTGGTAGGATATCTAAGACCTGTAAACCAATGGAATAAAGGGAAAAAAGAAGAATTCAAACTGAGGAAAACATTCCGTATACCGGCATGATAATCGGAGGGCTATTAAAGTCATCACTTGTTGAGTATCCCGGGAAAATTAGCGCCGTAATTTTTACCGTGGGATGCAATTTCCGTTGTCATTATTGTCATAATCCAGAGCTCGTCAACCCTGAGTTGACTCCTCCTGAGAAATACACTGAGAGTCAGATTCTCGACTTTCTGGAAAAGCGTAGAGGAAAACTTGATGCTGTTGTAATAACCGGAGGAGAACCGCTAATTCACCCCGACATCTACCATTTTACCTCAAAAATAAAAAAGAAAGGTTTTCTGATAAAAATCGAAACCAACGGTAGCAAACCGGAATTACTGAAAAAACTGATACAAGAAAATCTTCTCGACTACATAGCTATGGATATCAAAGCGCCCCCCGAAAAATATGAGATAGTATCCGGGGTTAAGATAGAATTTGAAAGGATATTCCAGAGCATCAAACTTATAATGAGCTCCCGCACACCACACGAGTTCATAACAACCTACGCAAAACAGTTTCTCACCCCGGACGACATAATATCGATAGCCCAAATAATCGAGGGAGCCCAAACGTACATTATCCAGAAAATGCATACTTTGAAGACACTGAACACATCTCTAATAAAACCTTGCGAGTATGCGCAAGATGAACTGGAGAAACTGAAGGAACAAGTTTCCAGGTATGTGAAGCACTGTAAGATTCGATAGCAGTCTTTCAGTACCTCCGGAGCCTCAGTAGAGAACCAAATAGAAACAGGACAACCCCCAGAAAAACAAAAACGACTCCTTGAATTGCACTACCAGTTATCATCTCTCCTGATCCTATAAACACAAAAAGGATACCGAAAAACAATGAGATATATTTCAGCATTTTACGCTGAGACCGCGTCAATCGTTTCTTCATGCATTTTCTCCAATAGCTTCCTCTCTGGGAAATGTATATTCACTATCTCTACCGGTTTACATTTCCCATAGACAAATCAATTTACATATTTTTAGGATAAAAACAACTTATTCTTTAGTTCCTTAAATCCGAGATAGGGATAGGAAAACACCTCCTGAGGAATTAATCAGAGTAGGTCAAATAAAAATAAAGGAATCAGTCAGAAGATGTGAAATAAGAAGAGAAATACCACTATCCAAGAGAAAACAATTCTCAGGGAGATTTTTCGAATAGATTTCAATATGTCCACTCGTGCTATTTGGGAATCGAGTTGTTCCATCTCTAATCTTCGTTTTGAATCATAAAGCATATTTTAGAATTACTCAAGTCTTTCTCGAGAAAACTAACAAAGCCAACCATTTCGGTCAGCTCTTGCTTCGGAATCTCCGTAAAACCTAAAAACATCAGCAACCTGTCAAGAAGTGAAAGCATGCGTACAAACACTTTCTGACTATTAGTATATACACTCATCACCCGGACAAAAACACACTGTATGCTACAATGCAACATTTTTCCAAAGCATACGGGTCAACTTTACGAAATCCTCAACACCCATAGAATCAGGACGTCGGCTGAGGTCAAAGTCTATTTCTTCTCCGGAAGGGACAAATTCTCTAAGACTATTCCTCAACATTTTCCGTCTCTTACCAAAAGCTGCTTTTACAATCCTCTTAAACTTTTCAAAAAACACTTCCTCAAGTTCCAGATCCTTAAAGAAAATACTCACGAAAGATGAATCAACCTCGGGAACAGGTCTAAAGCAATTCCTTGACACATCAAAATTCTTCTTAACATCCGCCACAAACCCAAGAATTACAGACAACAATCCATACTCTTTTGCCCCAGGCATCGCTATAAGCCGTTCCGCAACATCCTTTTGAACCATAAAATATACATCTCTTATAAAGTCCCGGTTGTCTATCATCTTAAAAATCAATGGACTTGTAATATTATATGGAATATTGCTTACAACTCTGAACTTTCCGTACTTCTTAAAAAGCACTTCATAATTTATCTTCAGGGCATCTCCCTCAATAATCTCAAAATCCAGATTTTTACCAAATTTTTCATGGAGATATTCTACAAGATGTTTATCTATTTCTATAGAAATTAGCTTGACTTTCGTTTCAAGCAGATACTGTGTCAGTGCACCTCTCCCTGCACCAATTTCAATTATTACCTCTCCCACCTGCGGGTTTACAGTTGAAATAATTTTTGCAAGAACATTTTTATCCACTAAGAAATGTTGCCCCAGGCTTTTTTTAAAGTACGGCATCACTTATTTGAGGTGAAAGAATCTTATAGCATTAGTTGTTGTGGCCTCCTGAACAATGGACAAAGAAATGCCTTTTATACCGGCAAGTTTCTTAGCTATTTGGGGAAGATACATTGGTTCATTGTACTCTACTTTCAACCCTGCTGGTACAATGAAAGGTGAATCTGTTTCTATCATTATTTTTTCTAAGGGGAGAAACCTTAGTACCTCTTTTGTCTTTTTCCTCCCAAACGTTATACTTCCTGTAAACGAAAAATGCAACCCAAGTGACAGCATTTCTTTGGCAAATTCCAGACCACTTGAATAACAGTGCAGAACCCCATAAAAATAGTTCTTGCTGGTCAGTGCTTCCTTAATTTTCTCATCCGCCCTACGATTGTGTATGATCAGTGGTTTACCGAGCTGTTTTGCCAGTTCTATCTGGAACTCAAACACTCTGAGCTGGTTTTCTGGGGCAGAATAGTTTCTATAGAAATCGAGCCCGGTTTCACCTATAGCCACAACTTTCTCTTCACTCACCAGAGATTCAAGCTCTTTTTCCCAGCCGCTTTTAACATTACCAGAATCGTGTGGATGTACGCCACATGCCGGATAGACACAACTGAACTTCTCTGAAATTTCCAGCGCCATGATCGATGTTTTTATATCAATTCCTGCACATACAAATTTCTCAACCCCGCTATCGATTGCTCTTGAAATTACTTCCTCATAGTATTGAGCCAGAGGTGGTAGGTTAAGATGGCAGTGGGTATCTACTAACATAACAAACACTAACTTATTGGAGTCCCTGTTTCTATATCCTCAAAAGTGGTAAGAAGGGTGAGCTTATCCCCAGCTGAAGCCGCAAGTAGCATTCCCTGGCTTTCTATTCCCCTTATTTTTGCAGGCTTTAAATTGGACACCAAAATGATTGTTTTCCCTATCAGTTCGTCAGGAGAATAATACTCTGCTATCCCCGCCACAATTTGACGTTTTTCCGATCCTACACTTACTATTAGCTTAAGAAGTTTATTAGCATTTTCAACCTTCTCAGCCTCTTCAATCCTGGCTGTAACGAGCTTAATCTTTTTAAAATCATTTATATCAATGTATTTGGCGTCCATTTTTTCCTCTTCTTTTTTCTTCTTTTTCACCTCAAGTTTTACTCTGGGAAAAAGATGCTCAATCTTCTTAAGTG
>QNCQ01000212.1 GCA_003645825.1 Fidelibacterota bacterium | reverse complement strand
GTATACCCGTTGCCATTTCGACCCAGCCCAATGTAAATATATTCATGAAAACCTGCCATCTGGGAATCCAGTCCCTTCCAAGAATACTCTATGTTTGGGTTTTTTGTTTAAAATTTGGCTTAATTATTTGAAAATAAATTTTAAATTTTAAAGCGTTTTGAAAGGGTAAGGTAATTGAAATATGAGAGAAAGAAGAGCAGCAAGAGAACTGGTACTCCAGGCGTTATATGCCCAGGAACTTTCTGATGCCCCGGTTAGCGAGGTAGAATCTTATGTAATAGATGAATCAGATCTCTCGGAGGAGTTAAAAGAGTTTGCCAGGAAATTGTTCCGAACCTCCGTTTACCACAAGGATGAACTTGATGGGTATATCAAGGAGAAGTCGCTTAACTGGGAGTTTGAACGGATTGCTGTTGTTGATAGATTGATAATGCGCATGGCTATTTGTGAGTTTTTATATTTTGACGATATTCCACCCAAGGTTTCTATTTCAGAAGCTATAGAGATTGCCAAAAAATTTTCCACGGAAAATAGCAGTGCTTTTGTCAATGGTATTCTGGATGCTATTTTGCGTGAGATTGTAGGAAAAGGCTTAATTCCAGAAATTTAGTCTTACAGAGTTTTAAAATTGTTTTCAAGGAACAAAAAGGTAAGCTTCTGGTTAATAACCAGAAAGGGTTTGTTGAGGTAGATTTTAAAATGGGTGTTTTAAAATTACTGACGAAAGTGTTTGGCACTGCCAATGAGCGGGAGCTCAAAAGACTTCAGCCTTTAGTAGAGAGAATAAATGAAATATACAAAACTCTTCATGACCTGCCGATGGAAAGATTGCGGCAACGTACAGAGGAATTTAAAGAAATGATAAGGCAGGCAAGAGAAGAGGCTAAGAAAGAGGCTGAAAGTGTGGGTTTGTCCGAGGAAGAAAAACATAAGTTCGTTATAAGGGCGGAACAGAAAGTACTGGATGAGATTTTACCTGAAGCTTTTGCGATGGTAAAGGAAGTATGTAGGAGATTGGTTGGTCAGGAATGGACGGTAGTAGGGCAGAAGGTGAAATGGGATATGATCCCATTTGATGTTCAGTTGATGGGAGCTATTGTTCTTCATCAGGGTAAGATTGCCGAGATGAAAACCGGTGAGGGTAAAACTCTTGTTGCTACTATGCCTGCATACCTCAATGCTTTAACCGGTAGAGGTGTTCACAGTGTAACTGTTAAGGATTATCTTGCGCAGAGGGATAGAGAATGGATGGGAAAAATTTACGAGGAGCTCGGGTTGACTGTAGGTTGCATTCTGAATAGTATGGATACTGCACAGCGGAGAGAGGCGTATAATTGTGATATCACATATGGAACTAATAATGAGTTTGGTTTTGACTACTTAAGAGACAATATGGCGCTATCTGTGGAAAACCAGGTTCAGCGTGGTCATTACTATGCGATTGTAGATGAGGTTGATAGTGTCTTAATTGATGAGGCGAGGACGCCACTTATTATTTCCGGACCGGTTTCCAGTAGTCGGAACAGGATTTTTAAGGAGCTGAATCCTGCTGTATCGAGACTGGTTAAGATGCAGATGGAGACTGTTACTAAGATGCTTTCGGCAGTGCCGGATAATCCTGAGAAGGTAGAGGATGAGAAGGCAGTAGCTAGAACTTTGTTTATTGCATCTCAGGGTATGCCCAAGCATCGCCGGTTGAGAAGATTGCTTGAAGAGCCTTATTATAAAAAATTATTGCAGGAAGGGGAGAAAGAATATCTACTGTTGACCAGCTCTAAAAGTGGGGCATCCATAAGCCAGGATGAGTATTTTGAAGACCTTTACTATTTTATCGAAGAGAAACAGAATAATATAACACTTACTGCGAAAGGGGAAGAAAAACTTGCTTCTCTCCTGGGAATTTCTGTAGATGAGCTTGTAATCCCCGACCTTGCTGAAGAATTTGCTAAGATAGATGAGGAAAAGGGGTTATCAGAGAGGGAGAAAGAGCTTAGAAAGCTGGAGATTGACAGGAAGCATTCTGAAATTTCTGATAGATACCATAATATCTCTCAGCTGTTGAGGGCCTATACTTTATTTGAGAAAGATGTTGAATATGTTGTTCAGGATGGTAAGGTGTTGATAGTGGATGAGTTTACGGGGAGGATCCTGCCCGGTAGAAGATATAGTGATGGTTTGCACCAGGCAATCGAGGCCAAGGAAGGAGTTGAGATTGAGGAAGAAACGCAGACATTTGCTACCATCACTCTTCAAAATTATTTCAGGATGTATGATAAACTGGCGGGTATGACAGGGACTGCTGAAACTGAGGCGCAGGAGTTCCATGATATTTATAAACTTGATGTTGTGGTGATTCCAACTAACAAGCCATGTATAAGAATTGACTATGACGATCAGGTTTATAAGACTAAAAGAGAGAAGTATAATGCTATAATTAAGGAGATAGAGGAATGTCATAGGCGGGGACAGCCGGTTCTTGTTGGAACAATTAGCGTAGAGGTTTCGGAAACTCTAAGCCGTATGTTGAAAAGGCGAGGGATACCCCACAATGTTTTGAATGCGAAGCACCATAAGCGCGAGGCTGAAATTGTTGCGAGGGCTGGGGAAAAGGGTGCTGTTACAATTGCCACTAACATGGCAGGTAGGGGAACTGATATAAAGCTCGGTGAGGGAGTAAAGGAGCTTGGTGGGCTGCATATAATCGGTACAGAAAGGCATGAAGCGAGAAGAATTGATCTCCAGCTCAGGGGAAGGGCTGGAAGACAGGGGGATCCGGGCTCTTCACGGTTTTTTCTGTCCTTAGAGGATGATCTGATGAGATTGTTTGGGAGTGAGAGGATTGCTTCTATTATGGACAGACTGGGGATAGAGGAGGGACAGGTTATAACTCATCCTATGATTACTCGTTCAATTGAAAGGGCTCAAAAAAAGGTAGAGGCCAGGAATTTTTCGATCAGGAAGAGATTACTTGAGTTCGATGATGTTTTGAATCAGCAGCGAGAAGTTATATATAAAAGAAGAAACTACGTTCTTCAGAATGATAATTTGAAATCAATGCTTTTTGAGATGTTGGAGGACTGGATTGATCTGGTTATTGAGAAGTATACAAGAGGAAAAGAGCATCCGGAGGATTGGGATTGGAATGGATTAAGTGAAGAGGTTTTTTCAATTCTGGGTATCGGTATTAGTGTGGACGAGCTTTCAGAGTACTCTATTTCGGCCTTGAAACGATTGATCATAGACAAAGCAGTTAGATATTATGAACATAGAGAACAGCTAATTGGGCCCGAGAACATGAGGCAACTGGAAAAGTTTGTGATACTGAGGACTATAGATGATAGATGGAAAGACCACCTCTATTTTATGGATCAACTGAGAGAAGGAATTAACTGGCGTGCTTATGCTCAAAAAGATCCTCTCCTAGAGTATAAGGCTGAGGGTTTTAATGCGTTTGTTGAGATGTTGGATGAGATTAATAGGGAAGCATTGCGTCTGTGCTTCAGGGTGCAGATTGGGATACCTGAAGAGGAACCAAGGAGGAGAAGGCCGGTCTCGTATCGCATGGTACATGAAGATTCAACCGGCCTTGGTTTTGTAGTACCTGCACAAGAAACACATAGGCCCTCTCCGGGTATGGAACCTCCTATGGGTGGCGCCCCGGGATCCGCTAAAAGAGTTCCAATAAGGGTTTCTCAGAAAGTTGGGCGTAATGATCCGTGTCCCTGTGGAAGCGGGAAGAAATATAAAAAGTGTTGTGGTAGAAATTTATAGTGAATAGAGTATTGCCATTGGGATAATTTTCTCTTTGACCTCTAACTCCTCTCAAAGTGTGTAATAGTATTTAGAATTACAGTGATGTATCTTTATAAAATGCTTGTATCGGTCTTTTCAAAATGTTATATCATATTACGCATGTACATTATAGGAACTGCATTAAGAATCAATTATTACCTGCATGAGACTAAGTGTGCCTGGGATCCTTATAAGAACTCGTAATAAAATTCAAAAACTCCCGGGAAACTAAATATCAATATCTCTATTGCGTAAAACCGGATGAGTTAGAGTCTGTTTTTACCTGTTTTTCATCTAC
>QNCQ01000211.1 GCA_003645825.1 Fidelibacterota bacterium | reverse complement strand
TTGCCTCGTAGATTATCCTTGTTTCATCGTGACTTTCGCAGTAGTTGACAGGTCCCCACTGGTGCATAAAACCCTGTTTGTCATATTTTATTTCATTTTCTACTTGATTCATATTCCCATAATAAAATCCTGCATCGTATATCTCCTGCAGATTAGACTTTGTCATGTGGTAGTAGCTAAAGTTCCACCCTGCATCTACATAAGAATTGTTTATATTGTATGCGTTGTCTTCTTCTGCGATCACAATTAAATCTGGATCAAGCTCTTCCAGGTAGCTGGCATAGAAGTTCATACCATTTTTACCATTTGAATCCCAGCCGATTCCTTCGGTATGGTCGAATCTGAATCCATCAATATGATATTCCTCCACCCACATTTTTAGACAATCTGTAACGTATTTCCAGGTTCGTCGAGGATAACCTGCGGGGGTTAGTCCATGCCAGTGTTCGAGTTTATATCCCCAGGGAGATTCCCTGTTGTGAAAATAAGGACAATGTTCGTAATCATGTGCCCTATAGTCCCAGTTGTTCAGCGGTTGGTACAGCTGGAACAACGGCGCCGAACCCCACATGTGATTGAAAACCACATCCATTAATACTGCTATACCGTGTTCGTGAAATTTATTTATCATAAGTTTTAGTTCATCGGGGGTCCCGTAGGATGATTCAGGAGCAAGGTAAAAGGATGGATTGTAACCCCAACTTTTATCACCTTCGAATTCATTCACGGGCATTATCTCCACCACATTAATCCCCAACGTATCAAAATATCCTTCTTCAATTTTTTCTATCACATCTTTGTAAGTACCTTTTCCATCTGAGTTACCAGAAAAGTCCCCAATATGAAGTTCATAAATAATTATTTCAGATATTGAAGGCCTCACAAAATTTGTATCGGTCCACTTGAAAGGTTCTTTCCCGACGTAAAAAACTGTTTTAGCATCATTGTAATTCGATGATTCAAAATCTGTACCTGGGATTTTCCATTCCACGTCTTTTGACCACGGATCAGCTATAAGCTTTTTCCCTTCGAGATTGTATTGATAATAATACTCTCCATTGCTTAAAGTTTTATTGAGCCACCAAAGAGTATCACCAGACAGATACATAAGTTCACCGTCGGGATATTCCCAGTTAAAGTTGCCTTTAAGAGCAACAAATTCTTTAAACGGCGCATAGAGAGCAAATGTTACTTCGTTTCCATTTATGGTAGTTCCATCACTTATTCCCTCCGGGACAGGTTTTTTTACAATCTGTGGTAACACATATACATCTAAAAACTTCAACGATACTTTTCCTTCTTCTTCTGCCTTAGCCACTATTCTAGAATTCCCAAACACATACCGAGATGGAGACCATGATTCTTCAAATAAATTAGAATATACTTTCCCTACAGAGTCAGCTCCCAACCATACTTCTACATATTCCGCTGCATCTGCAGAAACTTTTATATCGACTGGGCTTTCAATAGTATCACCCTCAGACGGTGATAGAAAAGTAATTTCCGGAGCACCTTGAGGAGTAGTATAGTCAAAACTAATTTCAAAGTATGTTGGATCCCATGAACCGTCATTCCAATGTATTTTGAACTTTACTTCGTCTACAATTTGTCTGCAACTATTGAAAGGACCTAAAATAAGCTCATAATTACCTGTGGATGATGGAAGTTGTGACTCTACAAACATATCATCAAGAATTTGCGTGCCTTCGGGCCAGTATTGCTTCAAAGGCATTAAGCTTCTTCCATTTGATACAATGTGCCATGCTATGCCCCGGGCTATTTTTCCTCCCTTATCTTTGTTTACTATTATCCTTACTGTATCATAAGGACGAGGCTGATAGGGCTCCCAATAGAAATAAAGAGGTATATGATAATCAACCCCGTAGCCTCCATTGTTGTCCCAATTTCCTTTATCATCCGTAAAAACAAAATCTATGACGAAGGCATCCTCAGGTATGTTGTAGACATAGCTCCATAAACTATCATTCTCCCGCTCCATACGTGGATCCGGCTGTATAATATTACTCCAGTTATTATAGCCAATATGAATATATACCTGAGTTGCGGTGTCGGGTAGAGTGCCTTCAATAATGTTATAATATATTTTTACACTATCTCCTGGCGAAGGAAACGGTGGATCCCAGCTAACTGCAGAGGGAAATAAGAGCTTTGCTACGAAAAGGAAAATTATTAAACAATATAATCGCTTAAGCTTATTCATCTTATACCTTTCGTTTGCATATTGAGAAATTTAAGATTTATGTTTTGAACTTACACTTTCCTTTATTAGATCTTCGAGACTATTTACTCGTTCGGGCATCATCCTTGAAACAGTTTTTGAAACATCCACTCCAAATCTCTGTCCATAAAGCGTTATATCGAGGATAATATAGTTTACAGCTATCGTTAGAACAGCTCTATTTTGTGTCCATATAGCCTGTTCATAATCCGTCATGTTAGACGGACCCATTACAAGTTCTTTTGAATCTACAACAACTATTAACTTATGACCCCACATTTTTGATAATTTGTTTTCATCAATACCATAACAGAATACTTCTCCGAGGTTTTTATCAATATCGTTAAAAGAAAAGATAATTACATCAACACCTCTTTTCCGGGCACTAAGAAGTGCATCCTTTAGATGTTCTATTTCCCGCTTCCATCCTGAAATATAGACGGAGCTTGAAGCCTCTCTGATTAGAGACTCACAGGTTTGAATTAATACCTGATATCCACGTAGATTCCAGAACCCTTCTGTTTCGGGTTTGTTGTTAAATTTTAATAATTTTTTCTTTAGTTCCGATAATTTTGCAGAAAACTCGAATTCCATCTTGGACAGAAATTGTTTTGGGGATAAGGGAATGTATTTCTTCGGTTTGTCGTGTATTGAAATGACAACACCTTCGGATTCGAGCTTCCTTAGTACTGAGTAGATAACGCTGCGAGGAATGTGAGCTATCTGGCTCACTTCATATCCAGTGGCAGGGTTACTCTTCAGAAGAGCAAGGTATGTTTTGGCTTCGTAAACAGTGAACCCCATTTTCACCATCTGTGCTATGATTTCATCTTCTATTATTAACATCTCAGAAGTACCTCCGGAATTGCTTGTTTGTTCACGTCATTGTATTGCTTTGTTTCTCTACTTTTAAGTGTCTATACCATGAAAAATAAAGTGCAATTGACAGAATCAGTACGATCAACAGGAGAGTCTTGAAGTAGTCGAATCTTTTCATTATCAAAGTAATCCACATCATAAATAAACATATTTGCCATGGTACGGCAAAAAATAGAGAGATTATGTCTCGCCTGTTCTCGGTTTTAACTTTGTTTAAAAATTCAGGAGCCAGTTTTCCCCGAATTGGTTTCCATAAGCCAAAAGGTCTGGTTTTCCTATAGAAATTTGTCAATACCTTTTCATCAGTTGGGGGGGTCAAAAGGGTTCCTACTATTGTTGCCACCAGAGAAGATAAACTGGCTACTATAAAAGAAGAGTATTCTGGAATTTCAGGAGCCACAACCTTTTGAATAATTGCCACTATCATACCTGTGAAGGTTCCTATTGCAAACCCGTAGCCATTTAATCTCCACCAGTACCACCTTATTAATTGGGGAATTATCAGCCCGGCTCCTATGCTCATTGTTATCCAACCCCATATTTCATTTATATTCCTGATGGCAAAGCTAAATAGCAGGCCAAATATTACAATTACTATTGAAGCGAGCCTTCCCTGTAAGATAAGCTCTTTCTCACCAGCCTTCTTTTTTATAAAGGCCTGGTAAATATCCTTTACCCAGTAGGCAGCACCTGCATTCACTGTAGAATCGAAAGTGGACATTGCTGCTGCCATTAATCCAGCCACTACCAACCCTTTTATACCGATCGGTATGAGATTATCTATTACGAATGGGAGTACCCTCTCCGGGTCAGCTATAACATTATGATTTGCTCCATACCAAACACCCATGACGGCTATTGCTGCAATAAACGGCCATCTAAAAGATAAAAGGAATGTCCATAATAGAGAAAGTCGTCCAGCGTCTCGATCATCTTTTGCAGCGAAGTACCTTTGAATCATATAGCCGCCAGTT